>JASFGJ010000584.1:0-3001 GCA_050123815.1 Desulfobacteraceae bacterium | reverse complement strand
GTAGATGATGTCCTGGGGTTTGATATCGTGCTTGGCACGACCGATAGACCATTTAATAACATTTTCCCGCATGAACCGCACCGAGGCTTGATGAGAAGAGGTGTTGACATGCTGATTGGCATATTGCAGCGCCTCCGGATCGATATCCACGCAGAGGGCATCGATCTGCCGGCTGTAATCGCATCTGTCGAGCAGGTCAAAAAGCTCACGGGCCGGCCCGCAAGCTAAATTCATGATGCGTATGCGCCGATCCATGTGCAGTCGCTGCCGGCACATCGAATCCAACAAGTCGCTGAGCAACTCCCGTCGGTTGCGGACCGCCTGGCAAGAGGCCTGGCGCAGAATCCAGCCGTCGATGAGCTTGCCCAGCTTGCCGTCACCATCCGGCTGCTGTTTGTAGATCCACTCCATCATCATGTAATCACCGGCATAGCCTTTGGGCTTGTAGTACGCCCGCTCGGCATATCGGCTGCGCATGAAGTAGGGAAACACCTCTTTAAAGACATACCCCCACATCCACGAAACATGCTGAGGTGCCAGGCTGTGTTGAATAAATTGGGCCAGTTCCGAGTTGAAGGTATCCAGTACGGCCTCCCCCCTGGACAACAGGTCCGGATCGATGTCAGACCCGGTATCTTTCTGCAGCTGGTAGGCGATATCAAACAGCGCGGCCTTGAGATCTTCGACGCGTTGACTGACCTGCCGCCAGCCGGACGAGCTCAACAGATCCGCCGGTAGAGGCTGCAATCCCTGGAAGTGCTCTTTGCCGGTCGACAAAAAGGCGGCATACGAGGTCAGCGGACCGCGGTCCGATAGATTCTGGCGAAAACGCGAACACACCGTGCGAAGTAAAAACTCTATAAAACGGGCATAAAGGCGGGCATCACAGCGACTGATCTCGGCCATGCTCTGCTGGTTGAAAACGCGTAAAGATGCGGCTTCCATCGCCTGGATATTTCGTGTGCGGGTCAATTGATCGAAAAAACCGATCTCACCAAAAAAACTGCCCTCCCCGATCATGGCCACAACGATATGCGTATTCTGGGCCGTGTACGAAACCTCGAAGGTTCCCTCTTCAACGTAATAGAAGCAGTCGGCCTGTTCGCCGGTGAGGATCAGGTCCTGTCCCTTGCCGCACTGCTCTGTTTTTGCATACGGCAGAACAGCCTGGACGAGATCCGGAGCAACCAAGGGATCATCCACAAGAGACGACTCATTCATCGGCATGGCGCTTCTCCTGTCCGTGCATTTTGTTCAATATATTAAGTACGGGCCCGAAAACATGCTACCGATCGATGGAAATGACAACCGGCGCACATAGGCCAGGGGAGTCAATGGAATAGGATTGGAATAACCGGCCGGAATCTTATAAAACGAACGCCGGTCCTTGCAGATTTGATTGCGAAAGCAAGTCTACGCCCCTTGATTGAGCAACGAGCGCACTTGCTCAAGCAGTTCGGCATTGGAAAAAGGCTTGGTTACATAGGCATCCACACCGAGATTCAATCCTTTGGCAATATCCACATCCCGGTTTTTTGCGGTCAGATAGATCACCTTAATATCATCCCACTGCGGATTTTCCCGGATCATCTGAAAGATTTCATATCCGTCAAGATCCGGCAACATGATGTCAAGCAAAATCAAATCCGGCTTGGACTGGGCGATTTTATCCAGTGCGTCTCTGCCGCTCTGGGCAAGATCGACGCGATAGTCATTCTTTTCCAGCAAGAATTTAATGGGCACCAGAATGCTCAGCTCATCGTCGACAATTAAGATATTTTTATGCCCCATTGGACTCTCTCCAAAGGTGGGGTGGCGCATCCTTTGGTGGTCTTTAGCCCTAGCGAAGAACCGGGATAAGCCACATTGACTCTTCAGGTCATTTGCACTATGCTTTTTTCAAACAGATGATATCATGATATTATTTTATAAAGTATCAGAAAATTAATTTTGGTACAATTACTAATTTTCAATCGGCTTCTGACTGCCGTACCAACGCAGTCCGAATTGACGATGGGGATTCGATGCCGTGGACAGCAACACCGTTCGCAATAAAAGGCTTATCGCACTGTTTTTATTGAGTTATATCTTGCTCAACGACCCGATATTGTCCTTGTTCAATCTACCGCGACTGGTCTTTGGGATCCCGCTTCTGTTTTTTTACATATTCGGCGTCTGGATTCTGTTGATCGTACTGGTGGCGTTGATCGTGAGCTTCAAATCCAGCGCACCATAATGGATCGCGGTCCGGGGGGCTGAAATGCTGTCGGCCCCGGGATCCGGCAGGGAATCGTTATGCTGGCCACCGAAACCATCCTGTTTGTCTCGCTGTGCTATATCGGCATCCTGTTTGCCGTGGCCTATTTTTGCGACAAGCGGGCGGATGCCGGCCGCAGCTATATTAACAATCCCTACGTCTATGCCCTCTCCCTGGCGGTTTACTGCACCGCCTGGACCTTTTACGGCAGTGTCGGGCGCGCCGTACGCTCCGGCCCTGAGTTTTTGGCCATCTACATCGGCCCCACGCTGACGGCAACCCTTGGATGGCTCGTGCTGCGCAAGATTCTCAGGATCAGCCGCATTCATCGAATTACCTCCATTGCCGATTTTATCGCATCGCGTTACGGAAAGAGTATGCTTCTGGGCGGATTGGTGACTGTCATCGCCGTGCTGGGGGTCGTCCCTTATATCTCGCTGCAGCTAAAGGCCATTTCAACAAGCTTCCTGCTGCTGAACCACTACACGGAAGGTCCGATATCGGTACATTTCGGAAGCTTGTCGATTTTCAAAGACACGGCCTTTTACGTTGCCTTTATCCTGGCTGCGTTCGCCGTCCTTTTCGGCACGCGCAAGCCGGAGGTCACCGAACGTCACGAAGGCCTGGTCGCCGCCATCGCCCTGGAATCCGTGGTGAAGCTGCTGGCTTTTCTGGCCATCGGGCTGTTCGTCACGTACGGGCTTTACAATGGTTTCGGAGATCTGTTCTCCCAGGTCGACGCCG
>JASFGJ010000583.1:0-3002 GCA_050123815.1 Desulfobacteraceae bacterium | reverse complement strand
AGAGGCAGACTTATTGCACTGGCGATGCTGATCGAAACCGCCATCATATCGGGCCAGGAATCTCAGCCCTTGATTCACTTGGTGCAAAAGGCCGAAGCGTTTTTGTCCCGGAATGCCTTGGAAATAGAGGCCCATACGTTTGAGGCGAGTTGTTTGTTGAATCAGATCAGCATGTTTCAAACGTCCAGAGGCGCTGCGGCGGACGAGCGGATGTCGACGTGTCAAAGCGCCTTGCGAATTGCACGAAAATCGGCACATCCCCTGCAACTGTTTCAGGCACACAGCAGCAATGCGATGGCCCATATCATGACCTGTGATTTTACCCGCGCCCGTGAGCATCTGGATATACTGGATGAGTTGGTCACCGCACATCCATATCCGCAGCTCAAATGCTTGCACTACGGGCTGCAGAGCCTTTTTTATTTTTTTATTGGCAATTCAGGGGCGCATGCTGCCACTTTAGGGCGTTTCAAAGATGTCATCCAGAAAAATCAATTGTTCTTTTTTGAACCGCTTTTCTTATGCAACGAGATCCTTCTGGCCAATGCCAACCGGGATTACGACAAAGCCATCAACTTGGCCGACAGGGTCTATCAGGAGACTGAATCTGCGGGCAACCATTTTTTAAAAGGCATTGCCATCTTCCATCTTGGTGTTGCCCGCTATGGGAAACAAACGTATTCAGACGCCGCATCAGATTTGCACAAAGCTTTGGCCATCTTCAGGTCCGAACAGGCGATATCCGATGCGCACGCGCACATGACGTATGCGCACTTGGGTTTTGTCTTGACCCATACAGGGCGTTTCGACAAAGCCGCCCATGGTTTGGAAAAGGCCCGGATTTACTATCAGAGTGCCAACAACACACTATTCATTCTTGATGTCCTGCTGGGTAAAGCTCTGCTGGCCCATCGCCGGGGCCATGTCCGGGATGTGCCGTTGCTTTTGCGCCAGGCGTTTTCCGGCATGGCAATGCGCAATGCTTCCCGCTTGATCATCATCAGCCCCGAGGATATGGCTCTGGCCGCCTGTTTGGCGCTTGATTATGCGGTCGAGGATGTTTTCGAAACGGTGGTGGAAGCATTGGTTAAGATCCCTCCCCGGTGCTTACCCGAGCTTTACATGTCCTTGTTCAAGCACCGGCAAAAAAGCGTCCGAAATGCGGTTCAGGTTGTTGACGAGGCCCATCACCATGCCAGCCGGCCGATTCTGAAAATCAAAACCCTGGGTGAATTTTCCGTCACGTGGGAGGATCGGCATGAAACCGTATCTTGGGATCGGCGAATAGCGCAAAAGCTGATGAAAGTCGTTTTGTGCCATGACGGCGTTGTTCCGGTTGAACCGTTGATGGAGATACTTTGGCCCGAAAGCACACTGGACAAACAGCGGCGCAATTTCAAGGTGACGCTGCACCGTCTGCGAAAAATCCTGGAGCCGGATATGCACAAAAGGTATGGTTCAAGCTACCTGAAACTGCCGGAGAACGAATTGCGTTTGGATCTATCGCTGTGCCGGGTAGATGCCAGCCATTTTGAGGAGCTGTGCCGCAAGGCGGATCAGGCCGAGCAGCATGGGGATGACCAGGGCGCCCGGAACTTTTATCAGGATGCCCTGGATCTTTATAAGGGCGATCTGCTGGCAAACGATTTATATGAACCGTGGATCGAGCCGAAACGCAGGCGGTTAAGGAATCGATGGCGTCAGTCCGCCTTGCGGTTGGCCGACATTTTTGCCCGCAGGCACCACTTGGATAAGGCACTGAAAATTTATGAGCGAATCATAGAAGCCGATCCCACAGATGAAACCGCCTATCGGCATATGATGCGCGTTTACGCTGAGAAGGGGTTGTCTGAAGCCGTCCGCAGCACATACCAACGGTGTGCAACAGCGCTCCGGACCGAGAACGATATCGAGCCCGGCATTGAAACACAAGCCATGTATATGACGCTGTTAAAAATGAGAAATTAATATAGACGTTAAGATAATCTTTTTGGACTGCGTTATCGGTCGTCGCGGTATTGCAATACAGCTTCCTCCCTCTAGCCTTGCCAAAAACATTATCTTAACGTCTATAACAAGGAAATGTTTTGGACGAAGTTCCGTCGAATCAGGACAAATGTGTTGATCCCTTCGCTTCTCTGTCGCCACTCAAGTAACCGCCAGGTAACCGCCTCATATTATAATCCCTGCATGACGACAATGTGACTTTTTACAAGTTCATCAATTTTTGAGGGGGCAAACAATATCCCATCCAGGGTACGGGCCGCGTTCGTATCGTGGGTAACTATGGTGTTGTTCCGGCTGAGATGACTGATTGTGAACCTGAATCGCCAGTGGGAGTTGGATGATGTTGCGAAATTCGTTTGGCGCAGACCGTTCTTTTTTCTTCAACACACTTGTGTTCATTCTTTCTGTGATAGGTCTTTTGTATAATGCATCCTTTGCCCTCGACGCTCAGGCCCAAAATGTCGTGTCCCCAAGCACGCCAACGGGAACAATCGTGTTTGAAAGCCCGGCAATGGGCGAAACGATTATCTCCAAAAAGCCGGAGATCACATGCGTCATCTCAACGCCCTATCTTGAGCAGACCCTCTTGGTGGTCGTTGATCAAACCGATGTGACCGACCTTGCAAAAATCACGGAGAGCGGTTTTTCGCTCAAGCCGTTTCACGTCATGCCTGCCGGCAGTCACACCCTGATGGTCAGATTTTCGGATGAAAACAACCAACTGCATGAAGAACAGGTCGAGTTTACCACCCGTCACTCCGAGTTGTTTGAGACCGCAACATCAAAAAATAGCTTTTCCGCGGTGTATTCACAGGTGGTATCAAAAAGGAGCGATGCAGGATCAAGGCCCATCTCCGATTGGCAACTCGAGGGCAACCTTGCAAGTGAAAGCACTGTCGGGAAAGGGCCCTGGCAGGTCGCTTTTCAAACCAACGCGAGATACACCGAACAGGAGCAAGGGGTGGCCGAGCCGTTAAAAGAGGGCTTCTATCTGG
>JASFGJ010000582.1:0-3003 GCA_050123815.1 Desulfobacteraceae bacterium | reverse complement strand
GATACAGCTTACGTTTACACTGTATGCGCCTTTGATTCGGCCGGCAACACAAGTGCCATGTCTGCGCAGTTGGAAGCACGCACGACAGCCGTTTCTGGCGCCTTGCCCAGGATAAGAGTCAACGGCAACCGCTTTGAGGTAGGGGCTACCGATCCTGCTCCCATTTTCTTGAGCGGCGCCAATACGCCCTGGGACAGACACAACGGCACCTGGAACAATTTCGGCGGGGATTACGATGCCGACTGGTGGGACGAGCATTACCGGCAGTTCAACGCCAATGGCTTGAACGCCTCACGGGTTTGGATCACCTGCTCCGGCGAGGTCGGCATCGATATCGATGCAACGGGTTATGTTTCCGGTGCAACCGACCAGCATTGGGCCGATCTGGACAGCTTTTTCGAGATTGCCCAGAACCGCGGCGTTTATATCATGGCCACCCTGATCTCCTTCGATCATTTCAGCGAACACTACTCCACTTACCAGCGGTGGCGCAATTGGATCAACAGCGATGCCAACATCGACGCTTATATCGACAATTACCTGGTTCCGTTTCTCGAGCGCTATGGCAGCAACACGGCGTTATGGTCCATCGATCTGATCAATGAGCCCGACTGGGCCACGGATACCGAAGGCGGCACCATCGCCTGGTCTCGTTTTCAGCAGTACTTTGCCAAAGCCGCCAAGGCAATCCATGACAGAAGCGATGTGCTGGCCACCGTGGGCATTGCCGTCATCAAATACAACTCTGACGATACGCCGGGCTCCATGGGCAACCAGGTAAGTGATGCGGCGCTCCGGGCTCAGCTTGACGATCCTTCGGTCTATCTCGATTTCTGGTCGCCCCACTGGTATGCATGGATGAACCCTTACTGGTCGCAGCCCATGTATGGAACTCCGGTCGCATTTAACCTGGACGATTCAAAACCGGCTGTCATCGGCGAAAACCCGGCCAACGGCACCGAAGGGCATACGCTGTTCGAAGACCTTGAAGCCGCCTATCTCAACGGCTGGTCGGGATTGCTGCCGTGGACATCCAACGAGGTCGATTCCAACGGCGGCTGGGAAGAAGTCAGCGCGGCGGCAAGCGCTTTCATTGCCGACTCGGAACGTGCCGCCGCGGTCTTTCCGGATGCGGATGCCGGCGATGAATCCGGTGATTCCAATGGCGATGAACCGGGTGATTCCAATAATGATGGAACAGATGAGTCCAGCGGCAGTGCCGGGTGTTTTTTGATGACAATCGCACATGGCATCTAAATGTTGAGATTGCCAGGCCGTATTTCACTATCGGTATTGGAGGTGACGCAGTGACACTCAACAGGTTTTTGATCTCTGCTTTTTTATTTGCGACACTGGTTATTTGTTTCCAGGGGTGTTCCGGTTCCGACGGGTCCGATGATCAAGGAACCGATGTTGATTCGGATGATTTCGTTCGTGTTTCCGGTTATATCGACAGCCTTCCGTGGGGCCGGGAAGCCATTGACGGGGCGGGGAAGCGGGAGGAGCTGATCGATGCCGTAGTCAGGGCCTGCGAAGCGTTCGCCCCTCCTGGCGACGAGTGGCAGCCCTGGTGCCAGGCATTTCTCATCGCAGCGGCCTGCCGGGAAAGCTCCCTGCAAATCGATTATATCGATGGGCCTGACCAGAATCCTTCCGTTGGTCTTCTTCAAGTCCGGTTTGGCTACGGTGTAAGGGACTTTGACGGCTACGGTAAAAAAGAGGCCATCGAGCGAATCGGTTGCGCATGGCCGGACTTCAGCGCCCTGGACGCCGAGGATTGGGCAACCCAGGGGCCGCAATGGATGGATTTTTTGCAAGATGTTCCCTGCAATATCGGCGTCGGGGCCTGGTACTATTTTTACAACGCCACCGGCAACGGCGAGCCATCGGTCTATGCGTATGAGTATTGCGCCGGAGAGGGGGTGCCGGCCAACATGGTGGTGGGTATGCTTTCCTATGTCAGCGGCCCGAGCAATGGCGTGTTTGATGAGAACGATCCGTACCCCGCCCCGTATGTGTCGTTGATCAAGGAGTACTTCGACGCAATGTTTGAAGAAGTACCCGAACCTCATCCGTTCATTCGCGAGCTGTCGCCCGATCCCGAACAGTATTGCGAAAATCCTCCCGGGTGAAATCCTGACACATAGGATGCACGTCACCAAGTGATTTTTGAGAAGTAATTCTAGCTAAAAAGGGATTGAATCATACATCCGGAATTGGACTCGCCTTCCTTTCCGGCACAATTAGGGTAGCAAACTTCATTGGAATCATGGCTAGCTTGATCGCCTGTGAAAGAACGTATGACAAAATAGTAGGTTTTATCTTCATCTAAACCATCAACGGTATACTGATTAAAGCTGTTATCACCTTGCCATAAAAAGTTCTCATAATCATAGCTTTGGCCCTCTTCGCGACAAAATATCTGATAGCCGTCAACGCCAGGTTCGATTGACTCCCACTGGAGAGTTACTTTCACATCCGCTTTGCTGATAAGTGGAATGCTGATCGATAACAACAGGAAAATGATTTTAAGTTTTTTCTTGCCCAATAACTGTTTCATATCGCCTCACTTCTATAGCTGATGTATCCGAACTCCTATGATCTTGATCCGATCTTCCTTATGTTGTTCAAAATAATGTATAAAATCAAATGTCTGAGACAGTACTTCCGAATACCTATCACCATTTTTGCCCATTTGTTACGTATATTGCTCTTGTAAAGTATGCCGAACCTAACGAATTGTAAAGAAGATAATAGCCCTGGGAACGGGCTTTAATATTAACCCGAAAATTGCCGGTATCTATTCTTACGGCTCGTTTTGATGAAGTATGTTTGAAATCCTTCAATGGCAACGACAACCAGTACAACCGGGCAATCTTTCATTTCCCAATCAGTTAACTGCTGAGAAGCAAATATTGTGCCAGAGATTGAAAGCACTATCGCTGTCTTAACACTTTGATATCTTTGTGAAAATATAAATGTAGGTGAAACAGGCGCAACAAA
>JASFGJ010000581.1:0-3020 GCA_050123815.1 Desulfobacteraceae bacterium | reverse complement strand
CGGTGGCAATGCCATAGATGGCCTTGTGCAGCGATGCGGCGGCGCGGCGTCCGGCGGCGATAGCCTTGATGGCGGCGCTGAAATCCGTCATAACATCACCTTTGGACATCATACCCGATTCTTTATGATAGGCCGGCTGCTTATAGGGTGCAAAGGCCTCCCACTTGATCGGGGCGTCGGTTGTCTCTTGCGGGGCTTGTTCTTCTTCGGTTTCGACAAACGGGACGAAAACGAGTTCCGGGATCCGTCCAGAGGCGAAGATGATGTGATCGGCATCAACACGCTGGGTCTCATGGGTTTCGAGATTAATCAATTCCACCGCTTCGAGACGATCTCCCTGTCCGTAGATACGCTGGATTCCCTGGTTCGCATGAACTTGAGCATCGGCAAAATCACCAGGGGCGGCCTGCCGCATCAGAATCGAGATTTTGCCGGCACCAAGCGCTTTGCAGCGTTGGATCAGGGCGTCATTCAGATTGGGGCTGCCGACGATAACAGCATGCCCATTGAGTTGGATTTGGGGATAGCCTTCACTGCCGGCTTTGGCCACATCGATCAGTAAATGGCAGCCGGGCACCGGGCTGACATCGCCTCTTCCTCCCGTACGGGCAAGGCGACTGTCCCAACCACCGACAGCCACAAGTACCGCCTGCATGCCTTGGCTCAGCAACTCCGGTACCGTCACATCTTTACCCAGTGTCTTGCCGGTCTCGATGGCCACTCCCATTTCCTGGATGCCCTCGATATCCCAATCCAGAACATCCATGGGCAGACGATAGCGTGCGATGGCGGTACGCAAAAGCCCGCCCATCTGATCCGCTGCCTCATATACCGTTGCGTTGTGACCGAGACGCGCGGTAAAGAATGCGGCCGACAGTCCTTCGATGCCGCCGCCCACCACCGCTACTCTGCGTCCGGTGTCCGGGGCCTTATAGGGGAGAACATGCACTGCCTGCTCTTTTTCGGTATCAGCGGCATAGCGTTTGAGAAAATTGATCGCCACCGGCTCGTCCACATACTGACGACGGCACTCGTTTTCACACGGCCGGGGGCAGATCCGTCCGATAACCGTGGGGAAGGGATTGCGCTCTTTGATGATCTGAACAGCCCGCGCGTGGTCTTCATCGGCTATAGCGCCAATGTAGGCGCTGATGTTGATGCCTGCAGGGCATGCCCGCTGGCAGGGCGTCGTGCAGTCTTCCGTCGTATACTCTTTGAGAATGCGTCGTGTGACCGAGGAGAGCGTGATAATGTGTTTGGGGCAGGCGCGCTCGCAGGTTCCGCAGCCGGTGCAACGTCCTTCATGGACCACCGGCAATCCTTCCGGCCCCATGGTGATTGCATCAAAGGGGCACACCTGCGCGCAGGTTCCCAGGCCGAGACAGCCGATGGTGCAGACTTTCATGCCGCCACTGAGCAATGCCGCCGCACGGCAGTCGTTCATTCCGTCATAGACGAATTTCGTGTCTGCATCCGCCACACCGTAAGTGCAGCCGGGAAGTGCGATGTCCGGCTCTTTGGCCTCGACGCTGACACCGAGGATCGCAGCGATGGCTTCGGCCGTTTCCGGTCCCGCAGCCACACAGGAGTTTGGCGCCGCCTTGCCGGCCACAATGGCTTCGGCGTTTGAAGAACAACCGGGCAGGCCGCAGCCTCCGCAATTCGCTCCCGGCAATGCGTCATCGACAGCCAATACCATCGGGTCTACATAGACATAGAAAACTTTAGAAGCGATGGCCAGGCCGATTCCGACGACCAGCCCCAATCCACCCATAAGCGCGATCGCAATGATCATTCTTTTTCTCCCATAAGGCAGCGTTTTAACGCCGCCATTCGCGGCCTATGTCCGCAAATTCAACCCGCCCCCTTTTGGGGGAAGATTGCTTTAAAGAATTGCATCAAATTTGCATTTGTCAAAACAAGTCATGCACTTGATACATTTTTCCGTATCGATTCGTGCCACGTCCTTTTTCTTCCACTCAATGGCGTCCACCGGACAGGCTTTGAAGCAAAGACCGCACTTTTTGCACGCATCCGTTTCCACGCGGAACTCCAGCAGCTCCACGCATCGTTTGGCCGGGCAGCGCTTTTCATGGATGTGGGCTTCAAATTCCTCTCTGAAATAACGCAAGGTCGAAAGCACTGGATTGGGGCCGGTCTGCCCCAGACCGCACAACGCCGTTTCACGGATAACGTCCGACAACTCCTGCATGGTTTCGATATCACCGGGCTCGCCCCGGCCTTCGCAAATTTTCTCCAGCAATTGCAGCAGCCGGCGCGTACCTTCACGGCAGGGGGTGCACTTGCCGCAGGACTCTTCCTGGATGAATTCCATGAAAAAGCGGGCCATGTCCACCATGCAGGTATTATCGTCCATGACGATCACACCGCCGGAGCCCATGATGGCGCCGACTTTGGCGATCTCCTCGTAATCGACCGGGGTGTCCAGGTGCTGCTCGGGCACGCAGCCACCGGATGGACCGCCCAGCTGAACGGCCTTGAATTTGCGTTTCTTCGGAATGCCGCCGCCGATATCGAAAATCAGCTTACGCAGGCTGTAGCCCATGGGGACTTCCACCAGGCCGATGTTGTTAACATCGCCGGAAACGGCGAAGACTTTGGTTCCTTTGCTGGTCTCGGTTCCCATCGACGCATACCAGGCGCCGCCGTTGGTCATGATCTGGGGAACGTTGGAAAAGGTCTCCACATTGTTCAGAATGGTGGGCTTTTCCCACAGCCCTTTGTGGGCCGGAAACGGCGGGCGGGGTCTCGGCATTCCGCGTTTGCCCTCGATGGACCGCATCAGGGCGGTCTCTTCGCCGCACACAAAGGCGCCTGCACCCTGGTAGATTTCAATATCAAAACTGAAGTCCGACCCCAGAATGCCCTCGCCTAGAAGACCACGCTCTTTTGCTGCGTCGATGGCCATCTGCAGACGCTTGATGGCCAGCGGGTATTCGGTTCGGGCATAGACATACCCCTTGGTGGCGTTGATGGCCCTGGCTGCGATGATCATTCCC
>JASFGJ010000580.1:0-3022 GCA_050123815.1 Desulfobacteraceae bacterium | reverse complement strand
TTTATATGGAAGTTGTTGACAACTGGACAATTAGATTTATAATAGCCTTATAAAGGAATATAAAACCATATTTTTTATTTTATAGACCGCTAAAAAGCTCTTATGGAATATTATTCGATGACAGACCAGGGGATCGCAAGAGAGATCGGAGACCGCGTTCGGTCGCTGCGGCTGCGCCGAAATTTGACCCAGCAGCAGGTTTCCGAAGCGACGGCATTGTCGCTCAATGCGATTAAAGCGCTCGAATCGGGCAAGGCAAAGCTGACCACCCTGATCGCAGTGCTACGGGAACTTGGAAGCCTGGATGAACTGGACCGCTTTATTCCCGAGATCACCGTCAGCCCTCTGCAACTGGCACGACGCAGGGGCAAGCAGCGCCAGCGCGCCTCCGGTAAACGTTTGCTGCGCCGGCCCAAGGATGATGCGGCATGGTAGAACGGGTCGAAACAGCCGTCGTCAAGCTGTGGGAGCACGATGTCGGCGCCGTTTCCTGGCTGGCGCAGAGCGGGTATGCCGTATTTGAGTTTGAACCGGCGTTTCTGCGGACGGGGCTGGATATATCGCCCATCCATATGCCGGCGGCGGAGGCCAGGGCGGGTGATGCGCTCTATGCGTTTCCGGGGTTGAGCAGAGAGACGTTTCTCGGGTTGCCGGGACTGCTGGCCGATTCGCTGCCGGACAAATTCGGCAATCGGATTATCGCGTCCTGGCTGGTTCGAAACGGCAGGGATCCAGGCAGCTTCAGCCCGGTGGAGCGCCTGTGCTACACCGGCAGGCGCGCCATGGGCGCGCTGGAATTTGCGCCGCCGGTCAATCGGCAGTTCGACCGGCCGGTGCCCGTGGAAATCGCTCAGCTGGTCGAGCTGGCGCAGAATGTCGTTTCTCAGCGCATGGCCCTCGATGTCGATATCGGCGGCTCGGACAAAGAAAATGCCGAAGCCCTGCTGGATATTTTACGGGTGGGCACATCCGCCGGTGGTGCCCGCCCAAAGGCGGTGATCGCCGTCGATCAGCAGGGCAAGGTGATGTCGGGGCAGACCGATGCACCAAAAGGGTTCGACTACTGGGTGTTGAAATTTGACGGGGTTAGTGATCTTGAATTGGGCGAGCCCAAGGGGTATGGGCGCATCGAGTATGCCTATCATCTGATGGCCCGTGCCGCAGGGATTCACATGATGCCGTGCCGGCTGCTGGAAGAAAACGGACGGGCCCATTTCTTGACGCGGCGTTTCGATCGCCGTCAAGGCGGCAAGATTCATATGCAGAGCCTGTGCGGCCTGGCGCACTATGACTTCAACCAGGCCGGGGCGTACAGCTATGAGCAGGCATTTGCCGTCATGCGCAAGCTCAGGCTCAGCAAGGCGGACGCCTTAGAGCAATACCGGCGCATGGCGTTCAATGTGATCGCCCGCAACCAGGACGACCATACCAAGAACATCGCTTTTTTGATGGACCGGGACGGCCGGTGGCAGCTGAGCCCGGCGTTTGATGTGATCTATGCCCACAACCCGGCCGGTGTGTGGACCAACCAGCATCAGATGAGCCTCAATGGAAAACGTGACGGATTCTCACACGCTGATCTGATCACCGTCGGCGAGTCCATCGGCATTGCCAAACCCGGGCGGATCATCGATCAGGTCTTGGAGGCTGTCAACGACTGGCCGAAATACGCCGGAAGGGCCGGTGTCAAACCGGCGATCCGGAAAGAGATTGCTCGGCACCATCGCATTCAGCTGTCATAGTTTGTTTTGCCACTCCTTCGGAGTTAATGCCATTTTGATCAAAACCCCGGGTTGACACCCGGGGCTATAATCGTTGGCCCTTTCAGGGCCGTCTATGAGCAATGAGCGCAAGACCAGTGTTGATGGCAAAAAGCAATTTTTCTGGCATGCACCGTGGGTGGCACCGGCAAGAATTGCCGGTGGCCGAAGGCCAGGAGGTCTTGATTAGGGTGGTGCTATCGGAACACCAACCGATTTTCCCAAGTTAGTCGGTATCAAACTAGCTGGTTAATTCCTCCTCTTGTTGCTACGCAACCCAGGCAACAAGTTGCCTGGGCCACCCGCGTGTTCAATGTAAATTCAGTAAGCATATAGATCTCCTTTCATTAAATTTCGTTAGCCAAATACAGTGTCGCTATCAGCTAATGGATTAGAATGAGGAGCACTTGCCTTGCTGACCGAAGCAAGGCCTTGGTGAAATAGGCCTGATTTCTGCGACAATCATAGTCGATGGTATAGAAAATATTGGCCGAGGTTCGGCTCAAATGCGTGCCGGGAGCCCCGTTATCGCCATTTGAAATAGGCGAAAAGGTTGCCCCCTAAAAATAGGTTCACATTCAGAACATGGTCTTTGTGGATCAGTGGATTCGGCTATGGCAGAAACAACCTGATATGTCAAGCATTGATGAAATCGCAAAAAGTCTAATTTTCACCAAGAAGAACATGAAGGGACAAAAAAATATATTATAATTTCAACTTCATGCTCTTCATGTCATGGTATTCTTAAAATATTGCTTTTTGGCGACTTTTTACGATGTCATCAAGCATTAAGAAGGGGTATCCTTTTGTCTGGATTGACATTCCAGCGGGGATCGGGATATGGTCGACGGCGATCGTAATCGCCAACGATCCGGCGCTTCATACGCCCGCCGTGCATCGACAACCACCTGTTGTGTCCCGTTTGGCGGGCGATGGAACGTTATCGCTTGGCCGATGCAGTTTATTTATTTTACGGCCTTATCGTCACTTTTGTCTGCGGAGCATTTATGCTGGCGTTCAAACAGGAGACCGTTGTTGCTCGCATCCGGCTTCCAGATGGTGCGATCGTCCAACGTCCCATAGAGATCCGTATCCATCCGATTACAGGCCGCACCAGCCGTATTACCTTCAGCCGCAGCGAGGAGCGTGAGCCCGGTGCTGAACAGCTTCCTGAACCGCCGCCCGATGCCGATGCCCGTGAGGTATGTCCCTTTTGCCGTCCGCAATTGGATAGACAGACACCGCAGATGATGCCCGAACTC
>JASFGJ010000579.1:0-3025 GCA_050123815.1 Desulfobacteraceae bacterium | reverse complement strand
GATCCGGCCCAAAGCATCCGATATCAGTCCCAGGGTGAGTTGTCCTCCAACGCCGCACAGTGCGATGATGGCCACAAATCGGGTGGCGGAGGTGTATGGCAGCCCCAGGAATTCCTTGGCATAAACCGGCAGGAAGGTAAACGGCACCAGTACATTGAATCCCACCAGAAGATAGGCCGTGCCGATGATCCAAAAAGCAGGGTTGTTGAAAAGGTCTTGGTAGGAGCGCCAGAACGAGGCCTCGGTCTGTTTCGCAATTTGGCCCCGATCCTCCTCCCTCAAAGGATTGCGCACCAATACAACATTCAATATCGATACCGCCAGACCGAACAATCCCATGCCCAGCCAGCCGACCCTCCAGTCGGCGGCTGCAACGATGATCGGCAGCAGAAATCCCCACAATGGAATGCCCAGCCCCACTCCCATGGTAACCAGCGACAGGGCCATGCCTCTTTTATGATCGGGAACCCATTTTTGAACCAGCGCCGTTACCGGCGCCCAGCAGGCGGCATGTCCGAGTCCGGCAACGGAAAAAAAGAGACCGGCTTGCCACAGGTTTTCGGCAAGGGCCATCATCAAGGCACCACCGGCCAGGATAAGGGTAAAAATAATCAGGATGGCCCGATAATTGTATCGATCGGACATTGCACCAAGGACAGGTGTGGCCGCAGTATATACAATAAAGTATGCAGCGAAAATCATTCCCGCCTGAGTTTTTCCGATGCCCAAGGCCGGCAGCATCTCCGGTAGCAACATACCGTAGCCGTACCGTATGGCATAGGCAATGGATACGGTAAAAAATCCGGCAATAATGGTTGCGTACGCGCGTTTGGTCATGATCCTTTCTTAATAAAGCGCTTATCCGCAAAGCGCAAGTTAAGGGTCGCCGTAAATAAATAATTGTGTCAGATTGTGCTGGGATTTGGTTCGTCTGCAAGGCGTATTGACGGTTGCATATCGAGATATGTCGCTTTCATTTCATTGGATGGCGAACGCTAAAATGGACGATCCGCCCTGAATGAGCCGTTGCTTTCCTACAATCGTCTGATGATTGGTATTGGCAAGGCTCCCTGCAACGGCTGCAGTTCAGGGCGGACCACTAACTCTTTCAGATCAGCAAATACTACTCCGATCGGTTTCGCAATGCAATGTGCGCCCTGAGAATAAGCAAATAGAGTACCATGTTCGGCAAAAAAAGCAGATATTGTTACATAGAGAAAAGAATTCTTTCGTTTTCAATAAGATGCAACCGCTACGAACTTTTTAAGGACACCCGCATTCGGACATTCTGAATAGAAAAAAATACAATTGGGTGAATAAAATTCGACAGGTGTTTGCGTCGGCCCATGCCGTTACAATGGACAACCATCGTAATGATATTTCCGCCCTCCGTTGCATCGTCCAAAATTGGGATCAACCGGCACCTCAAAATTGACAGCGCTCGTATCTTGGGGTAAATTTGAATTGGGGTGCGACCATGGTTATTTTTCAATAATCCCGGCGCTTATTTGATCAGGTTGACGAACCGCTTCACTCCTTTTCGGTTTCCCTGCTCCAAGATGATCCTGATTGTACCGATCGACAGAATGATGTGATAGGTGAATACAAAGACAGGCCGGTGAACTGCTCGTTTGCCACCCCATGCCTCTGAAGGATATTCATCAACAAGGAGGGGACACCATGGCCATTATCACCATATCCAGGCAAAAGGGAAGTCTTGGCGATGAAATAGCGCAAGCGGTCTCTGAATCGCTGCGGCATGCATTGGTCGATAAAACAAAGATAAGCGATGCAATGGTCGACCTGGGCCTTCCGACACCGGAGTTTGAAAAATTTGACGGCAAAAAACCTACTCTCTGGCAGTCGATGACCGATCAGAAAAAGAGGTTTACCTTTCTGATACGAGCCGTGCTTTATGATTTTGCCAGGAAAGGCAATGCGGTCATTCTGGGGCGTGGTGGGCAGGCCCTACTGAAAGAGATTCCCGGCACGCTGCATGTGAGAATTATCGCTCCACTGGAAACCAGGGTAAAACGCCAGGTGGAACTGAAGCAGAGTGATGAACTGCAAGCCAAACAGCTCCTTGCGCAATCCGACCGCGACTCGTCTGGTTTTATTCGATCTTTTTTTGACGTCGACTGGGACGATGAAAGTCTATATGACGTCATTCTCAATACCAGGTCCATGTCAGTGGGAACCGCCGCGTCACTGATTGTGGAGGCAACACGCGCGCCGGAAATCAGTCAACGCGCTGCGGAAGTAGAAGCAAGCCTGGAAGACAAAGCACTGATACAAAAAGCAAGAGCTGTACTTGTTGGATTCCCAGGAATCGATTTGACACGAATTGAGGTGACCCGAGGCGTTATTGCTCTCAGCGGATTGGCCCGGTCCAAGGACAATATTGATTCGTGTTGTGCGACGGTTCGTCAGATCGACGGTGTTAAAGAAGTCCACAGTAAGCTGGAGATAGTTCCTCTGGCCGGCGTTTGATGAAAAAAGGGGAGTCGCCATGAAACTACCGCGACCAAAAACTGAAGGGACGATCTCAGTGGAACGAGCCATCCAGCAGAGAAGAACCGTGCGGGCGTTTGATCCGAAAGTTTTGGGATTGGACCAGTTGGCGCAATTGCTGTGGGCGGCTCAAGGCATTACCGGCCGCCGTGGGTTCAAACGGGCCGCCCCGTCGGCCGGTGCTCTGTATCCCATGGATCTTTACGCGGCGGTGGGCAGTAAATGTGTCCATCAGCTTGAAGCGGGGGTATACCACTATGCTGCCGCCGGGCACAAACTGGTCCGGATTGCGGATAAGGATGTGCGCAGCGATATCGTCAGGGCATCCCTTTCACAAATGTGGATGGCCCAAGCACCCGTGAATCTTGTGATTACTGCCGCCTACCAGCGTGTGACCGGAAAATATGGAGAACGTGGCGTTCGTTATGCCTTGATCGAGGCCGGCCACGTGGGGCAGAATCTTTTTCTGCAGGCCGAAGCATTGGGCCTTAAGGCCGGGATTGTCGGAGCATAT
>JASFGJ010000578.1:0-3031 GCA_050123815.1 Desulfobacteraceae bacterium | reverse complement strand
CCGCGCACTGGGTCATTTTTTTGCACAGTGGCTCAAAATGCCCTATCGATAAAGCGTTTGACACGCAATCACACCTCTGGCATACTCGATTACATCGTATGGGAGTTTTAGTTTAATAGAAAAACGCATAGTCCAAGTCAACCAAAACACTGCTTTCTGCAAGGGCGATTGAAATCACACTTGCCTTTTTTTGCAGATTGTAAATGATCGATTCCGAACTGAATTTGATAGGCTGTTTTAACGTCGGGCGCCTTGCACCCAATTAAAACAGCGTCGCCAGGATGCACGGATGTCCTTTTAGGTTTATGGATTGCCGCTATAAACCAAACCCAAGCCATCTGCCGCAATGGCGGCTACAGATCTTCGACTGGCATAAAGAACCATGATCACGTTTGCAGAGCAGTTATGCGTCTTTTGGGCGGCCTTGACAAAACCCAGCGTCCATCGGCGGTGGTTCTGGCCGACATTGTTTTTTTCGTGTACGTGGTTTTACTGTTCGGCAATGGCCGCAGACACCAACATGCCCAAGGCCGTCGATGGGAATCGCCGTCTTGTGGTCTGCCTCCCCGCCGGTGTGGATTCATTGGATCCGACCAATCACCGCAGCCGCATCACCCAGATTGTATTAAAGCACCTTTTCGACAGCCTCACTGCGCGTAACAGTGTCAATGAAGTCATCCCTCAACTCGCGCAATCGTGGCGACTCATCGATGGCACCCAATGGCAGTTTAAACTGCGAAGGGGGGTGCGATTTCACAACGGCCAGGTATTAACCGCCACAGACGTCAAGTTCACCTTGGATCGGGTGATTGCAAAAGGCGCATTGAACGGTGATACATCACCGCGCAGAGGCCTGTTCAAACCGATTTCCGATGTAAAGGTTGAAGATGATTATACGCTGCGGATTTTTACCCGCTACCCTTGGCCCAATCTGCCGCGGATGCTCTCTTTGCAGGAGATTGTTCCTGCAGCCTACATGCAAACGACGGGCGCTAAAGGATTTGAAGCGCTTCCGGTAGGAACCGGCCCCTTTACCTTCGTGCGCCATGCACCCGGCAAAGAGGTCGTTCTCGAGCGTTTTGACAGCTATTATGGCGGGTCACCGCAACGACCGCCGGTTCAAACCGCGCCGTTGAAGCAACTTGTGTTCAAAGTGGTGCCATCGCATTTGGACCAGATCGCCATGTTGAAATCGGAAGGATGCGACATCATCACCTACGTTCCGGCGGATGCGATTGCTATCTTAAAAATGTCTCCGGACATTCGGGTGCTGCGGGCGCCGGCCACGCGAAGCTATTTCGCAGAGATCAATTGCGCCCGACCGCCAATGGACGACCGGCGCATCCGCAGAGCCTTGAATTATGCTGTGAATATCGACGCTTTGATCACGCATAAGGTAAAGGGCTATGGGAAAACGCTGCCCACGGTTTTGTTGCCCAATGCGTTTGGCTATCATCCTCAGCTGGCGCCATATCCGTTTGACCGGACAATCGCACGGCAATTGTTGGAAACGGCGGCTTATCCGGATGATCGTCGGGTTGTGATTTGTTCTCATCCCGACAATTTGGTCTTTGCACAAAGCATCGCGATATTTCTGACACAGGTGGGTCTGCAGACCCGTATGAAGGTCGTTTCCACCATGCGCCCTCAAACAACCGGATCCGCTGCCTCATGGGATCTGTTTGTGGGTTCCTGGGGCAACTCAACACTGGATCCGGCGGGTATTCTTGAACCCAAATTCGATAGCTCGGGGCACGGCAATTTCTCCAGATTCTCTTCGTCCACTTTAGATACGCTGATATCTCAGGCTCGAAGCACCATGGACAAATCTGCGCGAGCAGCATTGTATCATCAGATCCAGGAACTGATTTTCAGCGAAGCACCCATGGTTTTCGGGTACGCACCAGATGAATTCTACGCTGTGTCGGCACGGGTAAAAGGTTTTCATCCTTCATCGACGGGAATAATTGAATTGCATGACGTAAATGTGGATAAGGAAAGATAATCGATGCCACTCATCCGCATCCTATTTAAAGATCGAAGTCTCTGGTATAAGTTGACATTATTATCGGTGCTGCCGGCAGTTATCGTAACAGTGGCAATCGTATTTCAAGTGATGGATTCTATAGAGAAAAGAACTGTCATGGCGGCGAAAAACAAGGCCGACACCTTCATCGATTTGATGCGCCTTTCCATGTCAAATGCATTTGTTGTCTACAACAAGGATCTGTTGGACAATTTTGTCGATGGATTGAGCCGTGTCCCCGGCATTACGTATGCCATGGTCGTCGACAGCAGCGACAATAGAATTTTGGCTCACAACGATCATCGCATGGATGGCCGGCTTATCAAGGACACCACTGGTGCCTTCGGCAGCCTGACAGGATCCACAGACACCGGCGCTGATGGATGGTCCCCGGATGATGTTTTCTATGCCGGCTCCGCCGCCATTGCCATACAAGATCAACAATATGCTACTTTGCACATTGGTTTTTCTTTTTCTAAAGTTCACCAGCAAATGGCATCTGTAGAAAAACGCATATGGCAGATTACCCTGCTATCGATTCTATTTGGTTCAGCTTTGTCCCTTTTCACCGCAAAATTGATCAGCATACCCATTCGCGGTCTGGCGCAACAGGCCAAATTGGCCGGCAGGGGGGATTTTAAACAAACCCTTACCTATCAAAGCAAGGACGCCATAGGGCAATTGGCTGAGTCGTTTAACCAGATGGTGGCTGATATCAAAACCGAGATCCAGGAACGAAAGGATACGGAAAAGGCGTTGCGTAAAAGCGAAGAAGAATACCGCCATTTGATCGAGCGGGCCAACGACGGGATCTTAATTATCCAGGACGGGCTGATTCAATTTGCCAACCCACGTGCAATTGCCATGTCCGGTGAGGCGCCGGAAGATTTTATTGGAAGCCCGTTTTCCGATTATCTTCACCCGGACGAGCAGGAAAAAATCAAAAGGTTTTATGAGCAGCGGATGGCACAAAACGATCCAGCCTCAATTTATGAAACCATATTT
>JASFGJ010000577.1:0-3041 GCA_050123815.1 Desulfobacteraceae bacterium | reverse complement strand
AATATCATTTTAACCACCACCGGTGCTGCCAAGGCTTTGTCGCTGGTCATCCCGGAGATGAGCGGCATCGGTTTCATCGCCGAGTCGGTGCGCATCCCCACCAGCACCGGATCGTTGATCATCCTTGTATTGAGTCTGCAGGAAGGGCTTTCCGGACGCATCATATCACGTGAGGACATCAACAAGGTCTACCAACGAGCAGCCACCGAAGATCCTAATGGTTATCTTCACTACACCGAAGAGCAAAATGTCTCCGGAGATATCATGGGCATTCCGCACGCCGCCGCCATCATCGAGGGGCACGAGACCCATACGCGAACGGCTGAACTGACCATCAACCTTGAAAAAGTGCCGGGCATCCCCAAAAATGTACTGGGCTCCATGGAAACGACGCTGATCCGCCCCCAGGTAACTCAGGCAGTGATCTATGGCTGGTACGACAACGAGATGGGCAGTTATGTCAACATGCTTGGTGACCGCACGGTCAGCATTGCCGAGACGATGTGATGCTTTTGATGTATGTCTGCACCTGATTGCTAAGGACGACGAATTCTTCCACGGAGAGCGTCTCGGCTCTGCGTCGGGGATCGATGCGGGAAGTGTTCAGGACGGTTTCAGCTGCCGGAGCGTCCAATGGCAACAAACCGGCCGACAGCGCATTGCGCATGGTTTTGCGGCGTTGTCCAAAGGCTGCCTGTACAACTCTGGCCAGCAGTTTTTCATCAGTGGCAGGGGAATCAATTTGTGCTTTGAATTGAACTCCCAGCAGAGCCGAATCAACTTTGGGCTTGGGGTAGAACATTTTTGCCGGAATCGTCCGTAACCGGGCCACATCAGCATAATACTGCAGCATGACGGATAAACGCCCGTATGTTTTACTGCCTGGGCCGGCTACCAACCGGTCGGCCAACTCTTTCTGAAACATCAATACCGCTCGATCCACCCATTGTCGCTCACGAATCAGCATCACGATGATTTGGGAAGAGATATTGTACGGCAGGTTTCCCATCACCACCAATGGCTTATCCAGCGACCGGACCAAAGGCTCCCATTCCAGCGACAGAATATCCTGCTGTAAAAGCTGTACATTTTGCACACGCTGGGCAAGCAGTTCAGCCCGCAGCAGAGGGACTAACTGCCGATCCTTTTCGACGGCGATCACCTGGCGTGCTTTGACCGCCAGCTCGACGGTCATGGCGCCGAGACCGGCGCCAATCTCAAGCACTGTCTCCGGCTTGTCGATTTTAGCCAGGGAAACGATCTGACGGCAAATTGTGGGCTCTTTTAAAAAGTTCTGGCTCAATGCCTTATGGGCTTTAAGGTTCCAAGCTTTTAAAAGGGTCTGCGGTGCTGTCATGGCGCACTATCATTCTATAGCCCCTTCGGTCCATCGGAAGGCAACAGCTTCTTTGCTCTCCGGCGTGCGCGAAGTTTGCGGAAAAAGTAGCGGGTAACAAAATATGATGCGGTTGCCGGTACGATTCCGAGCACCGCTCCGCCGATAATCATGGCGATGGTAACGTCCACGCCCTGTTTGAGCAGTTCCTGCAGGGAGAGTACCGGAGGATCCGGACCGTCGCTGCATCCCAGCATCAACATACCCAGTTTGTAGCTGCCGTAATAAAGCGGTGGAACCGTGATGGGATTGCTGAACCAGACACCGATCACCGCCGCCGGCTTGCTGGCCTTAAGTGCGAACGCCAAGGCCACTGCTATCGCCATATGAAAAGGTATGGTCGGTGTAACGGCCACAAACACCCCAACCGCCATGCCCATCGCCACATAATGCGGATCCCCGTTGAGGGATTTGAATTTGATATAGAGCGCGTTTAATCGCTGCTTCCAGCTAAGACGATCTGATTTATCACTATTACCGGCATTTGCCATGATCGTATGTTATTGTATCTTCCTAAAGTTTACGACATCGTCGTCGGCCAACTCATCATAACACTTATCGACAAAATTATGCGTTGCTAACATGAAAATCAAGACAACTCAATAACATGACATCATTGCCACTTGACTTTTAATGTCTAATTCATTAGTCAAAAACTCATATCTGTAATGGTTATCGCATTTTAGACAACCCAAACACACAAAAACCGCTCGACGGAGGATTTCATGGCCAAAAGGAAAGGCAAATCGGTCAGCTTCGACGCCATGGTCAAATTCTTTATGCACAACTACAACATCCCGACCCGTAAGGATGTCGAACGTCTTCATGCCCGCCTGGACCGCATCGAGCGATTGATTGTAAGCGGTGGGACCGAAAAGATGCGCAAGCAAACCGGCGGCAAAACCGGCGCCAAACAGCCGAATATTACGGCATCGGACGTTATCCTGGAAGTCATCCGCCGATATAGGGACGGTGTGGGCTTTTCAGAAATCCAGATGCAGACCGGTTTTGATGAAAAAAAATTGCGCAACATCATTTACCGGCTGGGCAAACTCGGCAAAATCAAACGAAAAAGTCGCGGTATCTATATTCAATCCTGATCTTGACGATGTCCCTTTCGACAATCGCTTTTTCAAGCAGCCGGCGCCAACCTCAAACCATCCTTCAAAACCCCAGCGGGAGACGATTCATGACCAAAGTGACCGACCCCAACAACCAGGGACTTGGTATCGGTGATGAGCTATTCGGCTATCAAGTTGAAAGCATCACCGCATTGGACGAAATCAATGCTGTATTGTACCGCCTGCAACATACCGCAACCGGTGCTCAGCACGTGCATATCAGCACACGAGACAGGGAGAACACGTTTGGTGTGACGTTTAAAACCGTCCCTCGAGATTCCACCGGTGTGGCGCATATTCTGGAGCACACGGCATTATGCGGATCAAATAAATACCCGGTGCGTGACCCGTTCTTTTCGATGCTTAAGCGCAGTTTGAGCACTTTCATGAATGCCTTCACCGCCTCGGACTGGACCATGTATCCGTTCAGCACACAAAACACCACGGACTTTTACAATTTAATGGATGTCTACCTGGATGCAGCCTTTTTCCCAAAGCTTGATGCATTGAGTTTCAAGCAGGAA
>JASFGJ010000576.1:0-3048 GCA_050123815.1 Desulfobacteraceae bacterium | reverse complement strand
TTTCCATGGCTTTCGCGGTTGCCAACCTTACGCCTCGACCCGATTTTCTTCTGATCGACGGAAAATTCGACATTCCATTTGATTTACCGCAGGAGCCGCTCATCAAAGGCGACTCTCGCAGCATCTCGATCGCCGCCGCCTCCATCGTCGCCAAAGTCAGCCGTGACCGGTTGATGCAACGCTATCACATCGACTATCCTCAATTCGGTTTCGACCGCCACAAGGGATACCCCACCAAAGCCCACAAAGCGGCCATTGCAGCCAACGGGCCTTGCCTGATCCACAGGCGGACCTTTAAAAGCGTCAGCGAACACCTTGGCCGGCGATGCGAACCGAATGTTCAACCGGAGATGCGGGCCCATGCCTGACCCCAAACAACTCCTCGGGCGCCAGGGGGAAGATCTGGCCGCCGATCATTTGCGGCGCATGGGTTATAAGATCCTGGAGCGAAACTACCGCACCCGGCATGCCGAGATCGATTTGATCGCCAAGCACCGGGGCGCATTGGTGTTTGTCGAGGTAAAAACGCGCCGTTCGCTGCGCTATGGCGATCCCAAGTGGACCCTCACGCCGGCCAAGCAACGCAAAATCTCGATGGCGGCGTTGACCTATCTGAAGCAGCAAGACGCGATGAATTGCAGCGCTCGATTTGATGTGGTCACCTTGCAGCAGCGTGACGGCAACCTCCACATCGAGGTGATTGACAATGCCTTCGAACTCGCCTATCCGTAACCGCCCTGAAGGGACGCTCTATATCGTGGCGACCCCCATCGGCAATCTGGAAGATATCACCTTGAGAGCCATACGGGTGCTCAAAGAGGTGGATCTGATTGCGGCGGAAGATACCCGGCACACGCGGCGGTTGCTCACGGCCCACGGCATCCATACACCGGTCACCGCTTATCACGAGCACAATGAGCAGCGCAAAACATCCGAGTTGATCGAAAAGCTGCAGGCCGGGACCTGTATGGCGCTGGTCACCGATGCCGGCACCCCGGCGGTTTCAGACCCGGGCTACCGCCTGGTACAGGCCGCCGTGGATCGCCGGATCCCCGTCTCTCCCATTCCCGGCGTTTCGGCACCCATTGCCGCCCTTTCGGCGGCCGGTTTGGCAACCGATGCCTTTACCTTTGTTGGATTTCCGCCGCGCAAAAAATCCCGGCGCTTAAGCCAGCTCGAACAGCTGGCCAAATTGACCCACACCGTCGTTTATTACCAATCCCCCAAAAGAGTTCTGCAATTTCTGAAGGAACTGCTGGTAACCTGCGGCGACCGGCCGGCCGTGCTGGCGCGTGAACTGACGAAAATGCATGAAGAGTTCCTGCGCGGATCGATCTCGCAAGTCATCGCCGGTCTGGAAAATCGGCAGGAGGTCAAAGGCGAATGCACCCTGTTGATCAGCGGGGCAATTGACGCTTCACCGTCAAAAACCGATATCGATGCAGCCATCATTGCGGCGCTGGAAAGCTCGGAACAATCGCTGAGCCGTATGGCAAAAGATCTGGCCCTGCGGTTGGGGGTAACACGCAAATCAATATATGACAGAGCCCTTGAACTGAAAAAGGAATAGGCATGCACATTACATTCTACGGCGCGACAAGAGAGGTCACCGGATCGCTGCATCTGGTGGGTACGGAAACCGATAACATATTAATGGACTGCGGACTGTTCCAGGGACGCCGCAAAGCGGCTGCCGAAAAAAACCGGGTCCTGCCGTTTGATCCCAATATCATCACAAATATGGTTTTGTCGCACGCCCACATCGATCACTCGGGACGTATACCGCTGCTGACCCGCAACGGTTTTTCCGGGCGTATCCACTGCACCAGGGCCACTGCGGATGCCTGCCGCTATTTGCTGACCGACTCGGCCCATATTCAGGAGCAGGACGCGCAATATCTCAACTACAAGACCGTTCGGGGGGCGCTTTCCCATGGGCAAACGATAAACGGTAAAAAGGTGACCAAGCGCCAATACGAGAAGATCAAAAAAATGTTTAAAAAGGGTCGAAACCGCCTCGACGCGGATACGATCAACCAATGGATACGCCGCTACCGACTCGAAGGGGTCGAACCACTCTATACCATGGAGGACGCCGAACAGGCCCTGACGCAATTTGACGGCACCCCGTATCGCCACGAAGTCACCATTGGCCACAATCTGACAGCCACTTTCTATGAAGCAGGCCACATCCTTGGTTCGGCCATCACGATCCTGAAACATCAAACCAATGGCCGAACCCGGACCATCGCCTACAGCGGCGACCTGGGCCGATTCAATAAGCCTATTCTCAGAGATCCTGCGTTGAACTTCGAACCGCAGGACCGCAACGTCGATCTGTTGATCATGGAGAGCACTTACGGAAATCGTGAGCACGAAGCCGTCGTGGATCTGAAGCCTCGCCTGAAAACGATTCTCAATGAAACATTTGAACGCGGCGGATGCGTGCTGATCCCCTCGTTTGCCTTCGGCCGCACGCAGGAATTGCTATATGTCATTCATGAGCTTTACGCGGAAGGGGCGGTACCGACAATTCCGGTATGGGTGGACAGCCCGCTGGCCACCCATATCACAAAGGTATTCGGAGAACATCCCGAAGTCTACGACCGGGAAACCCATGAGACATTTTTGAGCAATGGCAAAAATCCGTTTGATTTCAAGCAAGTGAACTTTACCACATCCGTAGAGGACTCCATGGCGTTGATGCGCGAAACCCGTCCGCACATCGTCATCTCGGCCTCGGGCATGTGCGAGGCCGGACGCATCCTGCACCACCTGCGCTATAAAATTCACAACCCCAACAATACCCTGCTGATCGTTGGTTTCATGGCGCAGCACACGCTTGGGCGCCGGCTCTTGGAGCAGGGACAAGCCTTTAATGAAGAAGGACGCAAGGGTGCCGCGCCGATGATCAAGATCTACAACAAAGAGTATCCGCTAAAAGCGCAGGTGGTTAAACTGGGAGGATTTTCGGCCCATGCGGATAAAAATGAAATGCTGCGATTTCTCGGCAAAGCCAATCTGAATGTCAAGCGCATCGCCGTCGTC
>JASFGJ010000575.1:0-3055 GCA_050123815.1 Desulfobacteraceae bacterium | reverse complement strand
CGAATCAACTTTACGGGTCGCATCGAAAATCGATCCAAGTGGTGCCATCCATGAAAAGGAGGTTGCCGCACAGAAGGCTAAAGAGCTGCGTAAAGCCCGTCCTGTAGAAGAAGGCGAAGCTGGGAATCAAACGGAAACCGAAAATCAGCACAAAAGCAAAGATTCATCGCGATATTTGATCGAAAACGACCGCATCGTGTTTGAAAAATACAACAAAAACGGCGACTTGATTTTCAGGCTACCGCCATCGGATACACCGGTGGATAAAATGGCTTAGCTGGGCGCCTCGAATCCCCCGCCCACGAATTTCAGCAGGCCGGCCGTCAGGCCGGTTTGTTCGTTCATAGACGTAAAGCCCTATTGTTTTTCGTCATTTTTTACCCGTTGCCACATCTGTTCAAGTCCATCGCGTGAAAACGTGTCCAAATCCCTGCCCTGATTGGCGGCCATCGATTCCATTCGTTGAAATCGACCGACAAATTTCTGAATGGAACGAATCAACGAGCGTTCGGGATGAACACCGGCCAGCCGGGCAACATTGACCATGGTAAACAGCACATCACCAAATTCCATTGCCACATCATCGTTTTGTCCATTAGATGAAGCTGCGGCACGGCTGATTTCATCCTTGAATTCACGCCATTCCAATTCAGCCTGTTCCAATACGGAAGGAAGGTCTTCCCAATCAAAACCGATTCCCGCGGCCCGCTCGGAAATACGATAGGCCCGAACCAGAGCCGGCATTCCCGTTGGTATGGATGCCAGCAGGGATTGGGAGTTGCCATTCTCTCGTTTTTTTATTTGCCGCCAGCGCTGCTTGACCTGGTCGGCGCTGTCTACCTTATCAGGGCCGAAAACATGCGGATGGCGCCGTATCATTTTATCCCGTATCCGGTCCAGGGCCTCGGCCAACGCAAAGCGTCCCTGCTCTTGATAGAGAGTGGCGAGGAACAGGATCTGAAAGAGGACGTCGCCCAATTCTTCACAAATTGCATCGGTATCATCGGCCGCAATCGCTTCGACCAACTCATACATCTCCTCAATCAAATATGCGGTAAGGGTGTGGGGTGTCTGCTTCCGGTCCCAGGGGCACCCATCTTCGGCCCTAAGCTTCGCGATCAAGTGCAACAACGCGTCAAAATGGGCCTTGGAGTCCTGGGTCATCTCGCCTGCCATGTTTTTTTCAACTCCTTCATTTTCGCTCGAAAACCCCTTTTCATATCCTCAGGAACGACCTTGACAAAGGCGGCGCTGAACTGCATCATGTTTTGTGCTACAATGGAACGTTGCAGAATCATAGCGTTTTTCGGCAAAAAGGTTGTCAACATCAAAACCATGATGGCGATGATCAAGAGCCCTTTCAAAGATCCGAAAAGGGCGCCGCATACCCGATCTGTCCATCCGAGAAAGGCAATATTCATGAGATGCTTGATCACCACACCAGTGAAACTGACCGCTATATAAATGCCGACAAAAAGGGTTAAAAAGCTGATAATATTTAAATAACCAGGATTTGTAATCCAGTTGGCAAGAGGTTTTGCCAGAAGCGGATAATACGAATAGGCCGCATAGAATCCACCCATCACACCGATGATGGATGAGAGTTCCTTAACCAGACCCCGAAAAACGCCACGCCCGAGACAATAACCGAATACAGCGATCAACGTGTAATCCAAGACATTCATGGCTCACCTTAGCTGAAATTGAAATAGCTTCTAACAAAGGGGCCGGATAGCGTCAAGAACGTTCCGATGCAGTTTTTCGTGGTTTAGGGCGGTTCACCCACATTTTTCATTTGACGTTTGCATTCCAAACGAAGGTTGAGTATTTTATAGGTTGTCCCTTCCGGAATTTCTGGATGGACAATTGGTAACAATTTGCTGCAAACCTTCACAATAAGGAGCAAGGCGGCTAAAGCCGATTTATGAGTTCAGAACAACACCAGACGAAGCTCACTTTCACCGACAATGAACTGGCCATGCAGCTGTTTGGTGAACACAACGGCCACCTGCAGCAAATCGCCCTGGCTCTGATGCTGCAAATCCAAGCCCGGGGCAACACCGTTCATCTAAAGGGGGATTCCATTGCCGTGGATTTGGCGCAAAATGTGCTGACACAGCTTTATGATCTTTTAAAAGCCGGCTACCCCCTCTATGCCAATGATATCGACTACGCGATCCGCCTGCTGAGTGCGGACGACCGCGTTCGACTCAAGGAAATATTCCTGGATACAGTCTTTATCACATCAAAGAAAAATGCGGTTACACCAAAAAGCCGCGCCCAGAAAACCTATATCGATGCCATGCGCAGGTTTGACATCGTCTTTGGTATCGGTCCGGCAGGAACGGGCAAAACCTACTTGGCCATGGCAATGGCTGTTGCGGCCCTTTCAAAAAACGATGTGGACCGCATCATTCTCACCCGCCCGGCGGTCGAGGCTGGAGAAGCGCTGGGCTTCTTACCGGGAGATCTTGCCGACAAGGTGGATCCCTATCTTCGTCCCCTTTATGATGCATTGCATGATATGATGCGATTTGAAAAAGTGGCCAATCTGATGCAGCAGGGTGTGATTGAGGTTGCCCCCTTGGCGTTTATGAGGGGCCGCACCCTGAACGGCTCGTTTATCATTTTGGATGAGGCTCAAAACACCACAACCGAGCAGATGAAAATGTTTCTGACACGCATCGGATTTAACTCGAAAGCCGTCATCACCGGAGACATCACACAAATCGATTTACCGCCGCATAAATCTTCGGGATTGGTAGAAGCAAATGAGATCTTGGCGCAAATCAAAGGCATCGAATTTGTCTACTTTTCGCAGCACGATGTGGTCCGCCATAAGTTGGTCCAAGATATTATCCAGGCCTACGAAGCGGCACCATCTCTGAAAAAAACAGGAAAAAATCATGTCCGACAAGAATCGATCGGACAATCCGGAGCACACATCGAATCATGAGCGCTGATGGCAACAAGAAATCTGCTGGCGTAAAACGCTCGGTTGGCAGACATTTTCGCTGGTTGTTGCTGGTAGCGGTTATCGCTGTTTTCATCGTAC
>JASFGJ010000574.1:0-3058 GCA_050123815.1 Desulfobacteraceae bacterium | reverse complement strand
GGCTCCAGCGTGATGCAGCCAACTGGCTGCCGGCAAAACCGGCCGATGCGCTTGCCTCGATAACCGAAGACGGGATGTCTTTGGGGGCCTCCAGCACGCCGCATACATAAATGCCCGGTCGGGATGTCTGGACCGGTTCAAAGCTGTTGGTGGTGACAAAATTATAGTCGTCCATCCCAAGGCCAATGCCGCTGGCCAAAAGCGCCGCGGTCGGACTCACCCCCAGGCCGACGGAGAGGACCACCATGTCGAAGTCGTCTTCAACCCGTTTGCCCGATTCATCAAAGTACCGGATCAGGTGACCGCCGCTGTCGGTGGGTAAGATGTGGGTGATTTTGGATTTAACAAAGCGGACCCCGTATTTGTCTTTGGCCCGGTTGTAGTATCGTTCAAAGTCTTTGCCCGTCGTACGCATATCCATGTAAAAGATGGCCGCATCCAGAGGATCTTTGCTGTGCTCTTTGGCCAACATGGCTTCTTTGACGGCGTAGGTGCAGCAGACGGCGGAGCAATAGCCGTTGGCGCCGATGTGAACGTCTCTGGATCCGATGCATTGGAGCCAGGCAATCTTCTTGGGCTCTTCTTTGTCCGAAGGCCGAATCAGGTGTCCGCCATACGGTCCGGATGAGGAGAGGATGCGTTCGAATTCAAGGCTGGTGACGATATTCTTGGACGATTTGTAGCCATAGACATCGTGCGTCGCCGGATCATACGGCTTGGATCCGCTGGAGATGATGACCGCACCGACGTTGAGCGTCAGCTCTTTGGCCTGATCCTCATAGTTGATGGCCTCTGTGGGGCAGACTTCTTCGCATTTTTTGCATTTGCCTTTGGTGAGATAGATGCATTTGCTGTCATCGATGGCGTATTTCAGCGGCACGGCCTGCGCATAGGGAACATAGATGGCCCTGCGTTTGGCCAGGCCCGCATCGTATTCACTGGCCACCCTTCGGGGGCACTTCTCCGAGCAGGCACCACAGGCGATGCACTTATCCATATCCACATAACGGGGATGCTGGGTCAATGAGACTTCGAAGTTGCCCTCTTCCCCGGTAATGTCGTTGACTTCGGAAAGCGTCAGGATCTCAATATTGATATGCCGGCCGACCTCGACCAGTTTCGGTGAGATCACTCACATGGCACAGTCATTGGTCGGGAAGGTCTTATCCAGTTGCGCCATGAGACCGCCAATGGACGGGGTTCGCTCAACCAGATAGACGTAGTACCCGGAGTCGGCCGCGTCAATCGCCGCCTGCATGCCGGCAATTCCGCCACCGACCACCATTACAGCACCAGTTGTTTGCTGAGACATGTTTACTCCTGCTTGAAAAAAGATTCGATATTGCTGATATCCAGTTCATTTTCGCTGATCCCCAATGCTTCGCCGGCAATCCCCATGCCCAGTCCCAGAAGCTGGGGGTAGACGATGCTGGCAAGACGCCGGCGCTCTTTTGGGTCAGACGACATCATTTTCTGAACGCGGTCAAACTGCATCTGACAGTAGGGGCAGGCCACGCATAGATAATCCGCCCCGGCATTGAGACCATCGTTTATTTTTCTTTCGGTCAAGTCCATGGAAAGCGTGTCCATGACGCCCAGCATAGGAGCACCGCAGCACTCAAGCTTCAAGGGCCAGGCAATGCTCTTGGCCCCGGTCACCGAGACGAGCTCGTCGAACACCACAGGGGCAACCGGGTTGTCAAACTGCGTGACATCGCTGGGCCGCAAGGCATGGCACCCGTAATGGGTCGCAATGTTCAGCTTGGCAAACGGACGGGTGATGGCTTCTTTCAGCGGCTTGATGCCGATCTCATGATACAGGACGGAAAGGAAGTGCTTGATTTCAACGGCTCCGGTCCAGCGCAGGTTTTCTTTGGCCAGCGCCGTATTCACTTCTTCTTGAATCAAAGGATTATGGGCCATCACATGGGCTGCCTTTTTGAGGCTGCCGAAACAGCATTTGCACAGCACCATCATATCCATTCCCTGTTTTTCCGCCAACGCCAGGTTCCGGGCGGCCATCAGGAGAAATGTCTGATCATCGGTATTGCGGATCGGATTGCCGCAACATTTATACTCTTTGTTGTCCGCCACTTTGATGCCGAGTTTGTCTAATACGGCTCTGGCTGAGCGTTCATATTGCTGGACCCGGGCTGGAATGTTGCATCCCAAAAATAGTGTAAACTGCATCGTCGCTTTCCTGAATAATTAGTGTCGGAAATTCAATTTTACTGCACGCCGCCCATAGTTGGCTGCGATGGCGTCGCCTCTTTGGCCGACAGATTTTTTAGTTCATAAAGTACGTCCGTGACCTTGACCCCTTGGGGACAGTGCTCCTGGCACTGGTAGCAGGTCAGGCAATACCACAGCATCCGGGATCCCATGGCCAGGTCTTTGATGCCGAAACCCATGGATCGCATGATCTGATGGGGCAGCAGATCGAGTTCTTCCGCCGGGCTGGCGTAGTTTCCCACCACCGGGCACACCGTGGTGCAATTTTCACAGGTAAAACAATAGCTATATGTCGAGGCCCGGTCCGACAGACCGGCGCTCTCTTTAAATGCCTGATTGGCCGAGGTCAAAGGGATAATGTCATTCGATTGATGCAGCAGTTTATAGGGGGCCGTCACCTTGTTACACGCCTTGGCCACCGGCTTTTCTAACGGTTCAAGATCAAATTTATCCATGTTGAGCCCGCGAAAATAGGAAAATGGCGTCAACACCAGGGCTACCGCATCGCCGCGTTGGATGATCTCTTCACGGACATCAAACCACATCTCGCGCAGATTAATGCCCGCCGGACAGGCCACGGTACAGCGATCGCAATTGGTGCACAGGTATATCCCCTGTTGAATCGCCGCAAGGCCCTTGGCGCCGATGGCTTTATCGGAATAATAATCCTTGAGAAATTCCATCCGTTCAGATGGCAGAATCATCTCATTGCCGATACGGTCAAACGCCACGGCCACCGAGCAGCGGTTGCTGCAGGTGCCGCAACGGGTACAGGCGTCCAGTTCCATCATCTGGCGGGTCTTGATATTGGCAGGGTTGGATTGGT
>JASFGJ010000573.1:0-3061 GCA_050123815.1 Desulfobacteraceae bacterium | reverse complement strand
CTCGTCCATCAAGCGTGCGATCTGCAGGGAGTCTCGGTTGCTGGTTCCTTGAAACATCAGATGCTCGACCATGTGCGCCTGACCGCTTTTACCCGGCTGTTCATCACGCAAACCCGTGTCCACGACAATTCCCATGGCAACGGACCGGACCGAGGGCATCGATTCAGTGACGACCCGAATACCGTTTTCCAATATGGATTTCCGGTACATGCCCGCTCCTTTATCCTTGGACGAGTCCGTCATAACCTTCAGTACCATTCGAGCACCCGATCGGTGATGGTTGGGCGGCGGCACCGCCGGCCTCGGCCGCCGCCGGCGAGGAGAGATTCTGCTTTCGCTTAATCGCATTGATGATCTTCTCCGGATTGACAACCAATAAGACAGTGGCCGGCATGGAATACACCGCCGTCAGGCAGGATGCATCGGTGATCCAGTCCGGCACTTTTTCAGGTTCGCACTCCAATGGGAGCTCCATGTGGCGGATGGCGGCGCCAACGCGGCAGATGGCATAATCCTCCTGCAATTGCCCCCCGTCGCTGTACGTCACATTGCGGACGACCACGTCGCGCAGCGGCATCCGATCCGCTCGGATCTCCAATCCCAGGCAGCGTTCCAGGGACAGGACCGGCAGCGCGCGGCCGCACCACTCAGCCACGCCTCGGACATACGGCAAAGCGGACGGCACACGCTGAAACGTGGTATTGAGCAACACTTCCGCAACCTGGCGCACACTGAACAGGTAGAATAAAGACCTGCCTTTGATGTCAGGGGTTCGCGCCGGCAAAAGCAGTACCTTGGCTTCTGAACTCATTTGCGCACCTCTTAACTTTCCCAAATGCATTATCGAGCCGCTCCCGGCACGATTAGTTTTGGCTCAATCGCCTGACCAGGGCGATAAATTTTTCATCTTCATAGGGCTTGGTCATGAACCCGTTTACGCCGAGAGCCTCTGCCTTCTCGCGGTGTTTGGCCGAGGCCCGCGACGTCAGCATAATCACCGGTGTTTCCCTGAAAGCGTCTTGAGCACGCAGGGAACTCATGAATTCGTATCCGTTCATGCGGGGCATTTCGACATCCAGGATAATCAGATCCGGTTTGCGGGTATGCAATCGTTCGATGGCCTCAACACCATCCTTGGCGGTCCGCGCCTGCCATCCCTGTCGTTGCATCAGGCGAGCAACCACAGTCCGAACGCTTACGGAGTCGTCCACCACCAAAATCTCCAGAGGCCGTTGCTGGGCATGTTCCGCGCATTCGCTGCGGTCGGCATGGGGTTGCCCAACGGGCCCGGATTTCAACAAGTCCTCTATATTGAGAATGGGCACGACCTGGCCGTCGCCCATTACCGTGGCGCCGTCCACGCCCTTGACATAACGCAAGTGCGATCCCAGGCTCTTGATTACGATCTCCCTTTGACCAACCATGCGATCAATGGCCACCGCGCCTTGCCAGGATTCCGTATCCACAATCAATACCAGGGGCCGCCGGTCCCCGCTCCCAGGTGGTGGATCATAAGCAACCTCGGCCAGGTATTCGGCCAAATGGTAATATGGCACTCTGCGGCCGTCGATATCGACGGTTTTGTTTTTATTGCCGTCGATCTTCTCCGGATCCAGGCGCAGCATCTCCTTGATATCATATAGCGCCATGGCGTAGCGCCGCCCGCCGACTTCAAAAAGCAAGGCTTTCATAACCGCCATGGTCAGCGGCAAGGTGATGCGAAATGTCGTACCGACATCTTTTTCCGATGTTTCCACAGATACAGTGCCGTTGAGTCCAAGGATGTTATCCTTGACCACATCCAGGCCGACACCGCGGCCGGAGACTTCGCTGATGGATCGGCACGTGCTGAAACCGGGTTGGAAAATCAGGTTGGCCAGTGTTTGCCTATCCGGCGCATCTGTTTCGCCTTCGGGCCGAGCCACCGCAAAAGCTTCGCGAATCACGTCGAAATCCAGGCCTGCGCCGTCGTCAGTCACACGGATCACGACCTGGTTCCCTTGATACGCGGCCGTGACACGGACCGTGGCGATTTCCGGCTTGCCTGCAGCCTTGCGCACATCCGGCATCTCTATGCCGTGATCGATGGCGTTGCGAAGCAGGTGCATAAAAGGATCTGCCAATTTTTCCCATACCCTTTTATCCAGTTCGATATGATCCCCCTGGATGGTCAGTCGCACCTTTTTGTTCAACTTGGCAGCTGTTTCGCGGACTGTTCGGCGCAGGCGGTTGATCATCGTCGACATCGGCGTCATCCGCATGCGCATGGTCTTTTCATTCAATTCGCTGAGCAATATTCGCAATCGGTTCAAATAAGCGTCGAACCCGCCGTAGATATTGGAAAGCTGACGGCTGATGGTGCTGACATCAACGGCTGTTTCGCTCATAGAACGAATGATGAGGTTCAGCTCCGAATAGCGGTCCAGTTCCAGCAAATCAAAATCCGAGAAGCCCGAGACCTCGCCCCCCCCGGCAGCCAGAGCCGGTGCCGCCCCCAATTGCTGGATGGCCTTGACTTCGTAACCGAGTTCTAAATCGCGAGCGGTTCTTTTCAGCCGTGATCGCGCCCGGTCAATTTCTCCGATAAGATTTCCCAAGCCCTCCATGTCCTGATCAAAGGCACTGAGGGCAATGGTCAACTCACTGGCCAGGTTAACCAGGGATTCAATCTTGGTCATGTCCACGCGCAAGGTTTTGACCTGGCCTAGGTCAGGCGGCTGCATGTGACGGTCGGAGAGCGAGGCGGCACGATCGTCTGTTTGCGGCCGCGAATCTTCAGACAGCGGGATGATGTCCGAATCGTCCGGACTCGCCGCAACACCGGGGGACGAAACCAGGCCAATTTCGGATGGGTCATCCTGCCCATTACCGATCATCTGCTTGAATGCAAACCTTAACAGCTTCAGCTGTCTTTGGTCGATCTTTTGCGGCGCGGTTACATAACGCTCGAGCATATCCGTGGCATCGACAAGCACTTCCACATTTTCGGGCGTAATCGTGTCAGCGTCTTCATATAGCCAATCGAGTACGTCTTCGACTTCATGTCCCCAGGCTGCGATGG
>JASFGJ010000572.1:0-3070 GCA_050123815.1 Desulfobacteraceae bacterium | reverse complement strand
TCCCGGACATTGCCCGGCCAGGCATATTCCATCATGACGTTTAACGCCGCCGCGCTCATGGTCGGCATCTGCTGACCGCTGCGCTGGGCGACCTGATCGAGAAAATGATCGACCAGCAATGGAATATCGTTCCGCCGCTCCCGCAGGGGTGGTACGTGGATGGGGATTACGTTCAGACGATAGAAGAGATCTTCGCGAAAATTGTTGCGCTGAACCTCTTTTTTCAGATCCTTGTTTGTGGCGCTGATGACGCGCACATTGACATCGGTGGTTCGCTCGCCGCCCACTTTTTCAAAACTTCCCTCCTGAAGGAAACGAAGCAGTTTGACCTGTAAGGGGCGGGAAAGCTCGGCCACTTCGTCCAGAAAAACGGTGCCGCCGTCGGCCAGTTCAAAACGGCCCTTTTTGTCTCGTATGGCGCCGGAAAAGGCGCCTTTGACGTGGCCGAAAAGCTCGCTCTCGATCAAACCGTCGGGCAGTGCGCCGCAGTTGATCGGCACAAACGGCGCGCCGCCGCGCCGGCTTTCGTCGTGGATGGCATTGGCCACCAGCTCTTTGCCGGTGCCGGTTTCTCCATAGAGATGAACCGGAAAATCGTATTGCGAAACATCGGTGATCTGTTGATAGACACTGCGCATTTTGACGTCGCCGCCAATGATGTTGGCAAAACGCGTCATCTCGCCGCTGCGATGCTTAAGGTTGAGCAGTTCGGTCATGTCGCGAAACGAGGCCACCATGCCGACAAATTCGCCGTTGCCGTCTCGCACCATGGTGGATCTGAACGCCAATCGGCGTTGCTCACCGCTTTTGGTCGTGATGTTCAGATTGTATTCCGCCTGATCGGTCTCAGGGGGCTGGCCGTCGCAAAACGAACAGTTCTGCCCGCAAAACGCGCCGTCGAAAATGTCGTGGCAGTCGCGGCCCAGGATTTCGTCGCGACTGAAGCCGGTCACCCGCTCGGCTTCGGCGTTGAAAAAGTAAATCCGGCGCTGCAGATCGTGGGCAATGATGCCCTCGTTCAAGTTATCCAAAACGCGGATCAGATTCTCGCGACTTGCGATGGTATCGACAAAGGATTTGTTGCTCATAGTATACCAAAAATCGTTCCGGATTCCGTGCGGATCAAGGCAGCAAATTATAATAGACACCGGATAAAGTCAAATGGCCCCGCAATTCTCGGCAAACATGATTTGGCGTGGGAGCGGCGTCTCGCCGCGACATCAAAGCCATGAGAAGGCCTTGTCGCGGCGGGACGCCGCTCCCACAGTACCTCTATAAAGCGATTTTATATATTTTGGAAAATCCTTAATAATTGGAATGCATCGCATTCACCGAGAATTGCTGGCAACCGTCCCGCTGATGAACGAACGAGTCCGGTTAGGTGATGGGGGGCTCTTTGAAGCTGCCGGGAAAAGGGTTTGCGCAAAAATATCAATTTATTTTTGCGCGAGCCCTCATAAATCAGAGGTGAATAGGCAGGGCTCTGTGGAGGGCGATGCGCGTAAGGTCGATCCGGACGTCATAGGCCATTATCTCTACCCCGGCGTCGGCCGCACGGCGCAGCAGACGGCCGTATTCCGGATCGATTTGATCGGCGGGCTCAAAAAATTGGGCGTCGGTTCGCTGCACCAGAAAAAAAATCACGGTCCGGGCATTCTGTGCCGTCAAATGTTCCAAAACAGTCAGGTGCTTCTGTCCGCGGGTCGTCGGTGCATCGGGAAACATGGCCCGGCCCTCTTCTACCAGCGTGCAGTTTTTGACCTCGATGTAGCAGTCCCGGCGCCCCTTGCCGCTGAGCCGCAGGTCCAGCCGGCTGTGCGAATCGACACGAACCTCTCGGGTCACTTTCTCATATCCGTTCAGATGAGGCAAATTGCCGTTTTGGACGGTTTGAGCCACCAGCCGGTTGGGTACCAGCGTGTTGACGCCGACCCATGCATCGGGCATCCGAATCAATTCCCATGTGTATTTGTGCTTTCGACGGGGATTGTCGTGATAGGAGAGGTAGACCGGACGCCCCGGCTGGCTGCAGGTGGTCATGCGCCCCGAATTGGCGCAATGAGCAGTCACCACTGTGCCGTCATCGAGTTTCACATCCGCCAGAAACCGCTTGTAACGCTTGACGAGCCGCCCGCGGGACAATTCAGGCCAGTCCAGTCCGGGATCGTCAATCTCCGATAGGTTGGGCATGGTCAGCTCAATTTCCAAGGGTTATGCAATTCAAGTACTAGCTGGGTTTGGGGGCAAGCTTTAAAATGGTTTTGGCGCGCTCGATCAGCTGGTCCCCCTTAAAGGGTTTGACCATGTAATCGCGAACACCCATTTTGACGATCTTCATCACATTGTCCTTGCCCGATTCTGCGGTCAGCATGATTACGGGAATATCTTTTAGATCTTTCTCCGTTTTGAGCTTCTCCAACATTTCAATACCGGTCATGACCGGCATGGTAATATCCAGAATGATCAAATCGGGTTTTTCCTTATTGGCGATTGCCAGGCCCTCCACGCCGTTTTCACCCTCGAACATCTCACAGTTGAATGGCGTAAATGCCTTTTTTACAATCATGCGAATGGTTTTGCTGTCGTCGACTGTCAGAATTTTGTAGGCCATAAAATCCCTCCACGCTGAACCGGCCGGAAACGAAAGTTGTCACTATGTTATGGGCATGGTAAGCCCGGCGGTAGATTGTCACATAGTTTAACGGCTATTTTCTAAAATTCTTTAGCATTTTTTGTTCCAAAGTAACAGTCGTTAAATTTGCATGGTGTACCGGGCAATTTTCATGATTTTTTCACGGCAATAGTGTTTTTACGATTCGTATCAGACTCGGGTTTGGAGTACAAATTTTTCAGGCGGTTTACAGCACAATTTGAGTTGTTATTATTTAAGCGACCCGGAAGGGGTATCGACCCGGTAATGATCAATGACAGCTGCCCACAGGCAATTGGAACTTGGATGAAAATATGGCTCCCGATGTGATAAACGTTTGCCCCAATTGCGGTGCAAAGAACAGAATTCCGGCGCATAAAGCCAAGGTGGACGCCAAATGCGGCCGCTGCCACCTGCCCT
>JASFGJ010000571.1:0-3075 GCA_050123815.1 Desulfobacteraceae bacterium | reverse complement strand
TTTCAAGGAGCTGGGTGGAAACATATTTTTTCTCGAGGAGTATGATCCTGACAAAACGCCTGTTCTTTTTATACACGGTGCCTGCGGAACTCCCAAATCCTGGAAATATTTCGCCGACCATATCGACAGGACCCGTTTTCAACCATGGTTTTTTTATTATCCTACCGGAAACCACATTAATGCCTCGTCACACCTGTTGCTCTGGAAACTGGTCAACCTTCAGACCAAATATCAATTCAACAAAATTTATATTACGGCGCATAGCATGGGCGGACTGGTCGCCAAATCTTTCATCGTAAATCATGGCCGGAAATTCCCCTATGTGAAACTTTTTATTTCACTGGCGACGCCCTGGGGCGGCAACAGCATGGCCGAATACGGGGTTCGGCAATCTCCAGCGGTAATCCCGAGTTGGATAGACATGCAACCGGAAGGTGACTTCATCAAATCTTTGTACAGGTTAAAAATACCGGAAGATGTCAACTTTTATATGTTTTCCGGCCACAGGGGAAGCCGCAATCCCTTCAGATCGAATAATGACGGAACCATTGAGCTGGCCAGTATCCAGGATTTAAGGGCGCAATCCGAGGCAAAAATGAATTATTCGTTTAACGAGGACCATGCAAGCATCCTTCTTAGTAAGGAAGTCGTGGCGCAGTACAATACAATTCTCAATGAGTTTGATAAAAAACAAAGCGCGCTGCTTGATCGATCCGGAGGATACATCAAAATTCGCTTTTCATATGACTTTGATTTCGACGGTATAAGACCCAGACCCGCGTTCATACTTTATCCCGTCAGCAAAAAGGATGCCAAAACCACCACCTTTTTAAATGACGGCGACAATGGCAGAATCCTTGGACCTTTTCCTCCCGGGGATTATATCGCGGCCATGGTTACACCAGCCGCAAAGACAAAGAAAAAATATGTTACCGTCTCTGTTGAGAGCGGTGAAACAAGAAATCTGGAATTCGTTTTTATACCTGACGGGGTGATTCGCGGGGGTGTGACAGCTCCGCTGGAAAAGGAAGAGGTCGTTGTTGGAATGCCGGAATCAAGATATCGATCGGTAGACAGCACAATCAATATCCAATCGATTACATTGGAAGGCAACGGAATCCATCGGGCCCTCCGGCAGATCAAGGGTGAAGACATCAGCAATTATGATCCCTTTATATGGCGCTCCGATCTCTGTTACAATAAATTTTTTGCCTTCTTTGGGCTGCCTGCCGGGGAGTACCAACTTTTTATTAATGCCGCAGGCTATAAAACCGTCGTAAAACATTATTCAGTCATGCCCGGAATACCAAAAGATTTCAGGATTACTGAATTGACGCCCGAGTAAATTGGTGGTTAACCTTAAACAATAGGTCCAATAATTGGGGGATGGAACATGACTCCTGAAGAACTTCGATCAATAATGGCATATCTCAGAGAGAAGGTGCGCCTTGGTCCCAAGGAAGCAAAGAGCCCGGTCGTTATCACCTTCCTTACGCCGACGGAAGAAGATATGATCGATGCTGGATTGAATGCTGAAGGAGTGAAGCGTCTACTGCAAGTCCCATGGTGGGATGAGATGGTAACGGACATCATAGAAACGCCAGAGTATTGTGATCCAGGCGACTCTCCACAACAGGTTTTAGCGTATGCAAAAGATGTAATTTCAGATTACATCCGCAAAAGGTTCCCACTCGATAGCGAATAGAGCTGGAAAAAAACCTCGACCAAGGACACGTTGACTTAACCAAACGCTTGAAGCCGGACGCGTTCAAACGCGTCGCCTAGCCGAATCGTCACATCCATTAATTTACCCGGATGGGGTGGCAGCTAAATAGAGGCCATGGTTTTTTCAAAGATTGTCAAGGCGGCATCGATGTCCGGCGGACAAATGTGGTATTGCGTTACGGCCCTTAGCTGTTGGGGACCGGTGGGCAAAACGCGCACGCCGGCGGTGTTGAGCCGCTGTGCCAGATCCGGTGCGGCAAGACCCGGACGATCGATGCTGAAATAGACGATATTTGTTTGGATGCGGGACGGATCGATTGAAATTCCGGCGATGCGGCTCAACCCCACGGCCAGACGCTTGGCATTGGCATGGTCTTCGGCCAAGCGATCCACCATTTCGGTCAGGGCCACGATTCCTGCAGCGGCCAGAACGCCCACCTGTCGCATGCCGCCGCCCAGCACCTTGCGCACACGCCGGGCCTGGTGGATAAAGTCCGGATTGCCGCAAACCAGGGAGCCGGCAGGTGCAGCCAATCCCTTGCTCAGGCAGAAGGTGACCGAATCGGCATGGCGTGCCAAATCCGCCGCAGCACAGCCCAGCGCGTGCGCGGCGTTGAAGATGCGGGCGCCGTCCACGTGGATTTTCATGCCGTACTGATCCGCAATACCGCGGATCGTGTGCATGTAATCCAGGCCGATAGGGGCGCCGGCACAGCGGTTGTGGGTGTTTTCGATGACGATCAGGCGGCTGACCGGAAAATGGATGTTGTCCGCCCGAATGGCAGCGCGAATATCGTCCGGTGCCATGGTGCCGTCGGGCTGATTGGGGACCGTGCGCGAATGGATGTTGCCGATGGCGGCCGATCCGCCCTGCTCGTAATAAAAGATGTGGGACTCGCTGCCCAGGATCATCTCGTCCCCGCGCCGGCAATGAACCATCTGGCTGACCAGGTTGCCCATGGTGCCGCTGGTCACGAACAGCGCCGCCGGTTTGCCAAGCATGTCGGCGGCAAGGGCCTCGAGCTTTTGAACGGTGGGATCGTCTCCCAGGACATCGTCCCCTACTTCGGCTTCAGCCATGGCCCGACGCATGGCATCGGTGGGTTTCGTGATGGTGTCTGAGCGTAAATCGATGGGATTTGTCATGGGTTCGTTCCTTTTCGATTCGTGGTTGCTTGTGTCCAATCGGTCTGCCATATGCTGCTATACCCTAATTTTCATTGTCGGTGAACCGTTAAAGCAATAGAGACTTGTACAAACCCGATGATGTCTTATCATGAAACGACTGTCGTATTTTGTCATAGATGCGTAAGGTGGAGTGACATGCCGATTATCGATGCCAGAAATGTT
>JASFGJ010000570.1:0-3089 GCA_050123815.1 Desulfobacteraceae bacterium | reverse complement strand
ACGCCCTGGGCCGGACCTGGCAATGCGGCACCATCCAGTTGGATATGTCACTGCCCGAGCGTTTTGACCTCTCTTATATCGGTCAGGACAACCAGCGACACCGGCCCATCATGATTCACCGGGTGGTATACGGCTCCATTGAACGCTTTTTCGGTATCCTGGTGGAGCACTTCGCCGGCAAGTTTCCCCTGTGGCTGGCGCCGGTGCAGGTGGCGCTGCTGCCCATCAACGATGACCTGATTGCCTTTGCCCGGCAGCAGGCCGCCGAGCTCGAGGCCGTGGGGCTGCGGACAGAGGTGGACCATCGCAGCGAAAGCCTCAAGCGCAAAGTGCGCGATGCGCAACTGAATCAGATTCCGCTGATCTTGACCTGCGGGGCCAAAGAGCAGGAGAACGGGACGGTGTCGGTGCGAACCCTGGACGGGACAGTGCGCCACGGCATTCCGCTGACCCAATTCACCGAGCAGGTGTCGAGCCATGTGGCCGACAGACGTTTGCATTTGGATCTTTTTAATGAATAACGCAGGGACGTGGCCTCGACTGTCCGCCATCCATGCTATAGGCTTTGAGATAATGAATTTGGACTGCGTTATCGGTTGTCGCGGTATGACAATACAGCTTCCTCCCTCTAGCCTTGCCAATGAAATTACCTTAAAGTCCATTTGATCCATGACAGATTCGACTCAATCAACCCATCCGGCACGCGCTGCAGGCCGGACTTTTATCCGCTATTGGCTGCCGGTGGCCGCCTTGTGCGCTCTGATTTTTATGCAGTCCGCCTATCCGCCGCCCGGACAGATCCCCCCCTGGCCCCACATCGATAAACTGCTGCACCTGTGTGTTTATGGCTTGCTGGGAGCGCTGATCTGCAGGGCTTTGAGTACCATTGGACCATTGAACGCCAACAAGTGGCGATTGCTCGTGTGTGCCGTCGTTTTGACCACCCTCTATGGGTTGAGCGATGAGTGGCACCAGTCGTTCGTACCCGGCCGTGACGCCTCGGCGGCCGATCTGCTGGCCGATTTTGCCGGTGCTCTTGTCGGAAGCGCCGCCGGCTTGAAACTATTGCTCCATTTCCGGCCATTGCGATGAAGGTTATTCCAACAATCGAAATAAAACGATTTTGCGTGATATAGGCACTGTGGGAGCGGCGTCTCGCCGCGACATGCCCCTCTCATTGCTTTGTTGTGGCAGCGAGGCGCAGCTCTCACACGAAATCATGTTCATCGAGAGTTGCTGTTGCAGTGTCTGCAACATTGACAAAGGCACTTGCTTTCTATACATAAGATATCTTTGCTGGAGTGGTTTCAGGACCATTTCTTACACGGCAGTTGGGTTGCTGAAACCACCCTTTGAGACAGTAAAAAATAAATATAGGCTTTAAGATAATTAATTTGGCAAGGCTAGAGGGGGGAAGCCGTATTGCGATACCGCAACGACCGATAACGCAGTCCAAATTAATTATCTTAAAGCCTTAAAAAGACAAGGAGCGATTCCTGGCATGAATGCAACCCAAACCCTTTTCATCAACGATAATGAACTGCCTTTTGAGCCCGGTGACACCGTTTTGGAGGTCGCGCGGCGCCATCTTATTGAAATTCCCACCCTGTGCCACCTGAAAGGCACCACACCTACCGGCGCATGCCGCGTTTGCGTGGTGGAGGTGGAAAATGCGCGGACCCTGCTGGCTTCCTGTGCCACCCCGGCCGCACCCGGCATGAAAGTTCAGACCGAGTCGCCCAAGGTCGTGCAGGCGCGCAAGCAGATCATTACGCTGATGCTCAGTTCGGGCAACCATAACTGCGCCGTGCGCGGATCGGACGACCAGGAGTGGACAAATTTCCAGCTCAAGGTCCAGGCCGAAGACAGCAGCGACGAGCTCTGTCCGGTTTGGGGGGACTGCCGGCTTCAGGATCTGGCCTATCGATACCAGGTATCGGGCGAAGCCTTTCCGGCCACCCCCACCCAATATCCCATGGAGACCGTCAACCCGTTCATCGTGCGCGATTTCTCCCGCTGCATCCAATGCGGGCGCTGCGTACAGGCCTGCAATGAGGTACAAGTCAATAATGCCATCAGCTTCGGTTATCGCGGTCCACACTCCAAGATCATCGCCGCCGGCGACCGTGCGCTCAAAGATTCCGATTGCGTCTTTTGCGGGGAGTGTGTTCAGGTCTGCCCGGTGGGGGCGCTGGTGGAAAAAAATGTGCGTTACAAGGTGCGCCCATGGGAGACCCGGCCGGTGCGCACCACCTGCAGCTATTGCGGCGTCGGCTGCCAGATGGATCTGCATGTCAGGGACAACCAGGTGGTTAAAATCACCGGCGCCGATGCCGTGCCCAACCGTGGCAGTCTGTGTGTCAAAGGACGCTTCGGATTCGATTTCATCGCATCGGACCAGCGCCTGACCACCCCGCTCATCAAGGAAAACGGCAAACACCGTGAGGCATCGTGGGACGAGGCCCTGGATCTGGTGGCCGAAAGGCTCAAGCAAATCCGGGATACCCATGGCGGAGATGCCATAGGGATGCTCTGCTCTGCCCGTATCACCAACGAAGAGAACTACATCGCACAGAAATTCACAAGAGCCGTGCTTAAAACCAACAATGTGGATCATTGCGCCCGTCTCTGACATAGCTCCACCGTGGCCGGTCTGGCCGCAGCATTTGGCAGTGGCGCGATGACCAATACCATCGCGTGTGCCGAAAAAGCCGATGTGATCCTGATCACGGGCTCCAACACCACCGAAAACCATCCCGTGATCTCCGCCGGTGTCAAACGCGCCGCGAAATTCAACGGCGCCAAGGTGATCGTCGTGGACCCGCGGCGCATCAAAATGACCGAGTTTGCCGAGCTTTGGCTGCGGCCCAATCTGGGTACCGACGTGGCCTGGCTCAACGGCATGATGCACGTGATCATCAAAGAGAACCTGCACGACAAGGAATTCATCGAAAATCGCACGGAAGAATTCGATGCCCTGAAAAAGACCGTGGAAAAATACACGCCTGAATTTGTCGAAGGCATCACCGGCATTCCGGCCGAAAGTCTCATATCGGCCGCCAGGCTCTATGCAAAGGCCAAGAACGGAA
>JASFGJ010000569.1:0-3109 GCA_050123815.1 Desulfobacteraceae bacterium | reverse complement strand
CATCTTACTGCATGGCCGTCAAAAGCAGGGGGCTGCTGGTTCATTTGTTGTTCAATTACGGAAGAGTCACGACATATACCATTCTGGGCGGCATCATGGGGGTCACCGGGTCGTTCCTTACCACGGTGACGCATATACAGGGGTTTCAAAAAGGAATCATGATTTTTGCAGGCCTCGTCATTATCCTTATGGGGCTCGGGCTGGCCGGATGGCTTCCCCTCGGATGGATTACCGGACGCGGAAACCAGACGCTGTCGGCGCCGTCTTCATTTTTTGTCAATAAAATGAGGAGTATCTTTTCCGGCGATCTGCCAAGCGGGGCCTTCTATCCAATGGGTCTGGCCACAGGCCTTATCCCCTGCGGGCTCGTTTACACCGCTCTGATCACCACCGCCCGAGCCGCAATGGAGGCGCCGAACCATATTGTCGGCGGACTCAAAGGCATGCTGATGATGTTCCTGTTCGGTCTCGGCACTCTGCCGTCACTGGTGATGTTCGCCAAGCTTGTCAATGTCATCAGTATCAAGATGCGGTCACGGCTCTACAAGCTGGCGGCGGTGGTGATGATCGCAATGGGGATTATGTTTCTTGTGAGGGTTGGAAATCTGTAGACTTTAAGATAATTCATTTGGACTGCGTTATCGGTTGTCGCGGTATGACAATGCAGCTTCCTCCCTCTGGCCTTGCCAAATGAATTATCTTAAAGCCTATTAAAAGAGGAGGAATATATCAATGCGAAAGAAAATACGCTTGCTGGTACTCGTTTTGCTCATCGATGCCGTTCTTATGCAGGGGGTGGTATGGGCAACAGAATTTATCGCCCCCAAACCCAAAGACAAGTGCCCGGTCTGTGGCATGTTTGTGGCCAAATATCAGAAATGGGTTGCCGAGATCGTATTTAAAGACGGCAGCTACGAAGTTTTCGACGGCTGCAAGGACATGTTCAAATACTACTTCAATATGGAAAAGTACACCAAGAAAAAGAGCCGGGACGATATCGCCGAAATTTACGTTACCGAGTATTATACGCTGAAGATCCACAAAGCGTCGGAGGTCTTGTTTGTTGTCGGAAGCGATGTTCTCGGGCCGATGGGCCATGAGCTTATCCCGGTGAAAGGAGCGGACGAGGTCAAGATTTTTCAGATCGGTCACGGTGGCGATAAAGTGTTTCGGTTTGACGAGATTCACGCAACCGATATTCCAAAATGAAACATAGACTGTTCATAGGGCTTATCCTGCTGGAGATAGCGGTCATCACGATTCTGTTGCTGTCAGGGCAGGCCGGCATCCGAGTGCGGCAACCGCAACGAGAGGCCAAACGGATGATGGTCGACCGGCTGATGCTGACCGATTTCGCCCTCTGGACCGAGGCGCGTTACACCCGAAATCCTTCCCAGGCGGACCTGTTTACCCCTTTTCAGGACTATCCATCCGCCATCGAACACTTTCCGGCCGGTTCCATCATGGCGCCCAGCAAGATAAGAGAGACAACCAGGCTCGAATTCAAACATAACCATTGAAGTAGAGAAATTTCATGCAACGCCACAGGAAAATACTCGAATATGCGCTTTCTTCCCTTTGGAGAAGGAAATATAAAAATCTGGCCCTGATAGCTGTTTTCAGTTTTGTCATCACCGTTTTATCGTCAGTCTTGTTTCTGACGCATTCGTTGCAAACCGAAGCAATGGAGGTTCTGGTCGAGGCGCCGCAGCTCATTGTCCAGAAAGTGTCCGGGGGGCGGCACGACCTCACTCCCATCGAATATATAAAGCTCATCAAGAAGATCCCCGGTATCGGCAAGGTCACTGCGCGATATTGGGGATACTATTATGATTCGCTCACAGGCGCGAACTATACCATGATTGGGGTGGATCAAGAGATTGAGGGGCTCACATTGCTCGAGGGAGAGATGCCCATCGAAGAGGGAGAGTGCGCCATCGGCAGGGGGGTGGCGGCCGTCCGAAGGGTCGCAATAGGCGATGATTTGGTCTTGACCGATGGTCAGGGGGCGTTTTCCATGTTTACCGTGACCGGTGTTTTCAGCGCCGATTCGGACCTGCTGACCAACGACCTGGTGGTGCTTTTTCACGAAGATATTGTCAAGCTGTTTAATATGCCGGCGGACAGGGCCACCGATATTATGGTGGAGGTCTTTAACGAGACGGAGACGCCGGTGGTGGCCCGCACGATCCAGCGGATGTTGCCCGATACCCGGCCCATCATGAAGAGCGAGATCGTCAGGACCTACAGCACCGTCTTCAACTGGCGCAGCGGTATGGTGCTGACCATGTTTTTCGGGGCGCTGGTGGCGTTTTGTATCCTTGCCTGGGACAAGGCCACCGGACTGAGCGCCGAGGAGCGGCGGGAGATCGGCATTCTAAAGGCCATCGGCTGGGAAACAGCGAACATTCTCGAACTGAAATTCTGGGAAGGGGCGGTAATTTCGCTGACATCCTATCTAACCGGTATCATCCTCGCCTACCTGCATGTCTTTTATTTTGGGGCGTCGTTTCTAGCTCCGGCCCTGAAGGGGTGGTCGGTGATATTCCCCCCCTTTCGGCTGACCCCCTATGTCGATATGCAGCAAATCTTCATCCTTTTGTTTTTAACGGTTCTGCCCTATGTGGCAAGTACCATCATACCCTCATGGAAGGCGGCCATTACAGACCCCGATGTGGTGATGAGGGGATAACAAGATAGGTGAATCATAGCAATGCAAACGGTTATTGAAGCGAACCAGGTCTCCAAGGTGTTCAACCCCGGAATGGCCGACGAGGTTAAGGCCGTCACGGATGCGACATTGAAAATCAACAAAGCCGAGGTCACCGTGCTCAAAGGCCCGAGCGGTTCCGGCAAGACCACGCTGTTGAGCCTTCTCGGGTGCATGTCCCGGCCCACGGTGGGAAGCATATGCATCAACGACAAGGATGTCGCCAAGCTGCCCGAGCGATTTCTGGCGCAAATCAGGCGCAAGACCTTTGGTTTTATCTTTCAGCAATTTAACCTGATCAAGGATATCAGCGTCCTTGAGAATGTGATACTGCCCCTTTACCCGCTGGAGGTCGGTTTGCGAGAAATAAAAGCGCGCGCTGAGAGCATCCTAGATGAT
>JASFGJ010000568.1:0-3110 GCA_050123815.1 Desulfobacteraceae bacterium | reverse complement strand
CCGGCCTGTTCGATATCTCCCATATGGGACGCTTCGACATCAGTGGCGCCGACGCCACGGCCTATCTGCAGTATTGTCTGACCAACAATGCCGCCGCTTTGGAACCCGGCATGAGCCAGTACACCTTCATCGCAGATCCGCAAGGCGGGGCCGTGGACGATGCCTACCTGTATCGGTTTTTCGACGACCGCTATCTGTTGGTGGTCAATGCGGCCAACAGTGTCAAGGATTGGGAGCACCTGTCGCGTCAGGCGGAAAATTTTACCGATGTTCGGCTCGAGGACCTTACCCGGGAAGTGGCCATGCTCAGCCTTCAGGGTCCGCAATCAAAGCAAATTCTCGGCAACATCATCGGCTCCCACGCCCTGCCGGATCCTTTGCGCAACTGCCTGAGTGTCGCCGAATACAGGCAAGCCGAGCTGTGGGTGGCCCGTACCGGGTATACCGGCGAGCCGCTGTGCTTTGAACTGTTTCTGCCGGCGGTCAAGGCGCTCTCGATGTGGAATGCGCTGCAGCACGCCGGGGCGCAGCCTGTCGGTTTGGGCGCGCGGGACACCCTGCGCCTGGAAGCGGGGCTGCCGCTGTACGGACATGAACTGGGACAAGATCCCGAGGGGGACCGGATTCCCATCTTTGCCTTGGCACAAGCGCGGCTGGCCGTTAGTTTCGCACCGCAAAAGGGGGACTACCTGGGAAAATCGTCGCTGAAGCGGCAATATGCCTCTCTTAAAGCCATCCTGGACGGACGGCCCGAACAGGCCCCGGATCTGCCTCGGCGGGTTCGCCCCTTTGAACTGTTGGATAAGGGCATTGCGCGCTCCGGCGCCCGGGTGTTCTACCAGGATCAACCCGTGGGGTACGTCACCAGCGGCACCATGGTGCCGCAGATTCAATTTGAAGGCCGTGGGCTGGAAGGCGTGTTGAGCGATGACACCTCCCGCCGGGCCATCGGTCTGGCGCTTATCGACAACCACATCCCCGACGGCGCCCGTGTGGTCATCGACGTACGCGGAAAACAGCTTGCAGCCGGCGTCATGCCCTATCTGCTGCGCGGCGAAGCGCCACCCTTTGCCCGACCCATCACTTTTGACAACTACATCCGGGATGCGTTCGACGACATCGGCCCGGCGCCGGATGCGGCCGATGCACAGCATTGGGTGCGCCGGACGATCGAAAACACCATCTGGCGCCAGCAGGAGTGCATCAACCTGATCCCGTCGGAGCAAACCGCCAGCCGGGTCGTGCGCATGCTCTCGATTATGGACCCTGCCGGGCGGTACGCGGAGCACAAACCGGTCAAAGCGTTTAATGAGTCGGAGATCTTCTACTATCAGGGCACCCGATTCATCGCCACGGTGGAACGCGAACTGGTGAACCAGCTGCGCACCTATTTGGGTTGCCGCCAGGTCGAAACACGCCCCGTATCCGGCCAGATGGCCAACATGGTCGTCTTTTCCGCCCTGGTGGACTATCTCAATCGCACCGACCGGCGATCGGAGCAGCGACGCATCCGCCAGGTCATGAATCATCACATCATCCGGGGCGGGCATCTGAGCGCGCAGCCCATGGGCGCCCTGCGCGATTTCGTCATGCGAGATCCCCGGACCGAACGCCCGGCAGTGGTCAATTTCCCCGTGCTGCCGGACAATCCCTACCAGGTGGATCTCGATGCCTGTGAAGCGCTCCTGCAGCGCCACCGCCCCGAGTTGATCATACTGGGCAAGAGCATGACCCTGCACAAAGAGCCGGTGGCGCAGATGCGCCGGATCATCGACGCACTCGACCTGGATTGCATGCTGATGTACGACATGGCCCATGTCCTGGGACTGGCCGGGCCCCACTTCCAGCGGCCCTTTGCCGAGGGCGCGGACCTTGTGACCGGATCGACCCACAAGACCTTCTTCGGCACCCAGCGGGGCATCGTGGCGCTCAATCTCGATCCCGAAGCGGATCTGGAATTTTGGGAGGCCATATCGAGACGCGCCTTCCCGGGCTCGGTGAGCAACCACCATCTGGGCACGCTGCTGGGCCTTCTGGTGGCCGCCATGGAGCTCAACGCATTCAAAGACGCCTACCAGAAACAGGTGGTGGCCAATGCCAAAGCCCTGGCCAGGGCTCTGGCCGACACCGGCCTCGATGTGGCCGGAGATCCGGCCATCGACTATACAGAGACCCATCAGGTCATCGTCAAGGTGGGCTATGCCAAAGGACCGGAAATAGCGCGCGCCCTTGAAGCCAATCATATCATCTGCAACTACCAGGCCGCCCCGGAAGAGGAAGGATTTACCGCTTCGGGCGCCTTGCGACTGGGAGTCGCCGAAATGACGCGCTTCGGCATGCAGGCGACCGATTTTCAGGCCCTGGCCCAACTCATGGCCGATGTGATCCGCGACCAAAAACAGGTTCGGCAAAAAGTCGTTGACTTACGCCGCAATTTCTTGCAGATGCAGTATTGCTTTTCGGAAAAGGATTTTGACGGGCTGCTGGAGCAACTGCAAGCCCTGATATGACGGATCCGTCTGGCGAGGCATTGCCGACCTTTTGTCGGTTCGGAATCGCAACTGTGCCGTATTGGCGGATCCCTGAATTTAGAACTTCAATGGAGGAAGGTTCGATGCGCAAATTCTCTCTGGCTGCTCTATGCTTGACCATTACTGTGCTGCTGACAGGTGTTTGTAACGCCGCAGTTTACCATACCGTAAAAAAACGTTTAAAGCTCGAAAGCACCCCCATCGACATGAAGATGTCCCGCGGCGGCAGTTGGCTCTATGTATTGACCAAGGAAGGCGATCTGCGCGTCTATTCCTACCAGGGCAATTTCATCGGAAAGTTCGAAGTCGGCAAATCGTTTGACCAGATTGAACCGGGAACGACGGATGAGGAAGTCTACCTGAAAAGCAAAAAGAAAAAGACGATCCAGATTATCGATGTGACGTTCAAGCACGCCATCGAAACCAACAATTCGCCGTTCAAAGGAAACGCCGATGCACCGGTGACCATCGTCGAGTATACCGATTTCGAGTGCCCGTACTGCGCCCGGTTGCAAAGCATGTTCGGCGAACTGCTCCGTCTGTACCCCAATCAAATAAAAATCGTTTATAAAAACTATC
>JASFGJ010000567.1:0-3127 GCA_050123815.1 Desulfobacteraceae bacterium | reverse complement strand
CACGCAAGCGCATATCGATAAAGCACTTGCCATACAAGCCAAAACCAACAGCGTACTGCCCAAGGTTCTGGTCAATATGGGGGCCACCGACGCCGAGACGATCGTGGGCCTGATTGAGAGTGCAACCGGCATTAACCGGGTCGATCCGGCGGAGTTTAATGTTCACGAGGCCCTGGCGGCGCTCATTCCCAGAGAAATGTGCGATAAGAATATTTTGGTGCCGCTCAAACGCAACGGCCAGAAACTTATCGTGGCCATGGCAGACCCGACCGATTTTATGAAGGTCGATGATCTCTCCTTCATCACCGGGATGCCGATACAGCCGGTGGTTGCCACTCAGACTGAAATTGTAGCTAAACTTAAGGATATTTATGGTGAGAGCGACCAGCTTGAATCGACATTGACGGAGTTCGACCTTACCGACCCGACCGAGCAAATAGAAATCATCCTGGAAGAAGAAGACGAAGATTCAAATGTCGAAGAGCTCATCCGCGATAAGGACAAGCCGCCGGCCATACGTATTGTCAATGCCATTATCGCCGATGCCTTGCGCCATGGCGCCTCGGATGTACATATCGAACCAAAAACGAAGTATATCATGGTGCGGTATCGCGTCGATGATCTGTTGATCGACAAACTTCACATTCCGTCGAATATGCATCTGGCCATCGTGTCGCGCATCAAGGTGATGAGTGAACTGGATATTTCCGAGCGACGCAGGCCTCAGGACGGACGCATTACCGTAAAGTCGACCACACGGATGGTGGATATGCGTATTTCCACCCTCCCGACAGTTAACGGCGAAAAGGTTGTGCTGCGCATTTTAGATAAAAATAGCGCCAGCAAAGATGTCCGGGAATTGGGGTTTGCACCCAGAGATCTTGCCGTGGTCAGCCAGTTTATCGAACGGCCGCAAGGGATTATTTTGACGACAGGTCCGACGGGCAGCGGTAAAACCACGACCTTGTATGCATTGTTGCGCAACGGCGCCAAGGTCACAAAAAATTTCACAACCATTGAAGATCCCGTGGAGTACCACATGGGAATGGCCGAACAGGTCAATGTGCGGGAGAAAATCGGGTTGACGTTTTCCAACGTCTTGCGCTCTATCCTCAGGCAAGACCCCAATGTGATCATGCTTGGAGAGATCCGTGACCACGAAACCGCCGATGTGGCCTTTCACGCCGCCTTAACCGGCCATTTGGTCCTCAGCACCCTGCACACCAATTCAAGCATCGCCAGTATCACCCGACTGCGGGATATGGGATTGGAGTCGTATGTGATTGCAGACGCCTTGATCGGTGTCGTCGCTCAGCGGCTGGTGCGGAAAGTCTGCCAAAACTGTCGCACCGAGGATCATCCGGATCAGTCCATTCTTTGCTCCTTGAAAATTACCGATCACGCCTTCCAAAGTTACAAGGGCGCCGGCTGCGATAAATGCAATCGTACCGGCTATAAGGGAAGAATCGGCGTCTATGAAATCTTTCAAGTTGATTCGGAGATTAAACGCATGATCCACCAGGGCGCCACGGAGCCTGAACTGCTGCATGCAGCCAGGTTGACGGGAATGTCCTCCCTGCTCGATGACGCCGTGCGAAAATTAAAAGAGGGCGTTACCACCTGTGGCGAAATACTAAGGGTTTTCGGTCCTCAGAACACCGCTGAGATTGCTTGTGTGTTTTGTGGTGCCCTGATGGAGCAGCGGCATCACTTTTGTCCATATTGTGGAAAAGAACTCGTGAAAACGTGTCCCGGGTGCGATCAAATATTAGCCAAGGACTGGCACCACTGCCCCAAGTGTGGCGATCAAATAAAAGATCAGAAACGATGATTATGGAAAAAACCGCGCTGTCTGTTAGCCGGCGGTGCCCTGCATAAAAGGAGATGCCATGAATCACCATTCGATTCTTATTGTGGATGACGAAAAAAACGTTTTGAGCGCTATTCAACGGGCCTTGCGCAAGGAGCCGTATACCATCTATTCGGCCGACAGCGCAGAAAAAGCATTACAGCTGATCAAGGCGCGTGAAGTCAACCTCGTCATCAGTGACTACAACATGCCGCACACGAACGGATTGGAGTTTTTAAAACAAATTAAATCCCTCTATCCGCATATCTTGACCATCATGCTGACCGGACAGGCCGAGGTCCAGCTGGCGGTCGAGGCCATCAATGCCGCCGGGGTATACAAATTCATATTAAAACCATGGGACGACGAGGATTTGAAGATCACTGTGCGTCGTTCGCTGGAGTCCATTGATCTTGCCTCTGAAAGAGACCGATTACTGCAAAAGGTCAAAAGCCGGGATGCCATATTAAATGACCTTGAGGCAAAATTTCCAGGCATTTCAAAAGTTCGTAAGGATGACGAGGGCTATTTGATACTTCAATAGGGAAAAAATGAATAAACAGGTAAAATTGGACAGCCATCTTTTCAAGGATCTGAAAGCATTGTCGGAGTCCTCGTTCCCCAAAAAGTGCAGCAGCTGTGGCAAGGTCTATGAATCATCGGAGCAGTTCGTCCTAAAAACTGATGATATTTCCGGGCGAAGCGGATTGAAATCAAGTGAGGACGATTGTGGAGACCAAATTGTGGAGCTGTTCCGCAACTGCGTTTGCGGGTCCACCCTAATGGAATGCTTCAACGACCGCCGGGATCTGAGCCAGGCGGGTTTAAAGCGAAGACAACTCTTTGGACGACTGATGGCAATGCTTGAAAAAAAGGGATTGCCTGCCGATCAGGCTCGCGCTGAACTGTTGAAATTGATCCGCGGCGAGCACAGCCATGTGTTGGAGCAAATAGGCATCAGATTTAAGCCCGCATAATTATGGTAAGTGCGCTGCAAACTCGTCTATGGCGACCTTGATAGGAATGGCAAAGCCCAGGCCTTCGAACTTGCGGGTGAGGCGTTTGAAGGTGTTGATGCCCAGCACGCGGCCATCGGCTGTGACCAGCGGCCCCCCGCTGTTGCCCGGGTAGATCTGTGCGTTGGTCTGTATGAACCCCCCTTTAAGGGTGGGAATTGTTCGATGCCTGTGCGGCAGCGTAGCCCTGGTCGAATGCTTCGCGATTGATGGCCGCAAAGGCGGGCTTGGTTTTTGTCTCGATGGCCGTACGCACGTGGCC
>JASFGJ010000566.1:0-3150 GCA_050123815.1 Desulfobacteraceae bacterium | reverse complement strand
ATGAAGCGCAGGGTCAATCTGGCTGCCGGCTTTCTGCATGGCCCTGAATTATTGTTTCTTGACGAACCCACAGTGGGAGTGGATATTCAATCCCGTCGGCTGATCATGGACAAGCTTCTGGAAATCAAAGATACCGGAACAACCATGATTTACACCACCCACTACATGGAAGAGGCGCATCAACTCTGCAATCGCGTCGCCATTATGGACCACGGCCGGATTCTGGCCCAGGGGGCGCCGGAAGCGTTGGTCGCCCAATCTTCGGAATGCGACAATCTGGGCGAATTGTTTCTGGATTTAACGGGAAGGCAATTAAGAGATTAACATAAGATATGATATTCCAGTTTTTAGCGGCATTTCATAAAGAACTGCTTCTGCTCAGGCGCGATCGCAGCGCCCTGCTGGTGCTGTTTGTGATGCCGGCCGTCCTGGTGCTGGTGCTGACCCAGGTCCAGGAAAATGCACTCAAAACCATCGGCGAAGGGCACACCCGAATCCTGTTTATCAACAACGATACAGGAACGGTCGGCCGCAAGATTGAGCAATCCCTGGAGCAGGCGGACGGCGTCACCCTGGTCACAAGGATCGACGGGAATATCCCGAACGCCGACGCGGCCATTGCCGCAGTGGCCCAAGGCGCTTTTCAACTGTGTCTGATCGTGCCTGCCGGCATGACCGATACGATCAAGGCCAGGGCAATGGCCAGCGCCCGGCAGGCATTGGCGCTCAAAACATCTGAGCCATCCGTTGAAACCGCTCAAGCCGGTGAGTTAAATGCCTACTTCGATCCCACGGTCCTGGGGGGCTTCCGCTCGGCGGTTAAACATTTACTGCAGCTGATGCTTCTCAACATCGAAGTGGAACAGAAGATCACCGCTCTGGCCGAGCTGCTGCCGGTAAAAATGCAAGATCATCTCCAATCCACCCTGGGGCCCATGGCCGAAAGTGTTCCCATCGAAGCGGATGCACTCCAGATGGAATGGGATTCGTCACCCCTGGTGGTGCTCAGCGAGCAGACGGCCACCCGCAAAAAACGAATTCAACCCGCCAATGCGGTTCAGCAAAACGTGCCGGCCTGGTCACTGTTCGGTGTCTTCTTTGTGGTGCTGCCCATGGCCGGATCATTTATCAAGGAACGGCTATGCGGGGTACAACAACGGATGCTCACGCTACCGGTCTCGTATCCCGTGATCCTGTCGGGTAAAGTTGGCGCCTACATTCTGATTTGCATCGCTCAATTCGGATTGATTCTGTGTATCGGCAAATGGGTGCTGCCGCTTCTGGGCAGCGATGCATTTGAAATCGGCAACGAACCGGCAAGCGTCGCATTGGTGGCCGTAAGTGCCGTATTGGCCGCAACCGGTTATGGCATCCTGCTGGGTACGATCATTAACAGCTATGAGCAGGCCGCAATGTTCGGCCCTATTTCCATCGTCGTGGCCGCAGCGATCGGCGGTATCATGGTACCGGTCTATGTCATGCCGGAGGTCATGCAGTCACTTAGCGTGATTTCACCACTGGCCTGGGGACAAAATGCGTTCCAAATTTTGTTTGTACGCGGCGGCGGGCTTAAAGCCGTACTGGGTGAGGTGGCCGCGCTGTGGGGATTTGCCCTGGCTTGTATGGGAATCGCGTGGTGGTGGTTTACGCGTAAGGGATATCGACAAACCTGAATTTCACCGGCCATGAGAAGTTCCGGACTGCCGAATTGCCGGATAAAACGTTCATGCAAGCCCCGGACAACGACTCATTTAAACGAAACGGAGACAATTGATGATGACCACGGACACGCCCCTTGGAGGCCATGATGCGGATATCGAAGCGCTGATTCGGAAACTGGTCGCCGGACCGGCCAAGCCCGAGCGGCATTTTATCGTCGGTGGTGAGCGGTTTTCAGATCTATACGATATGGCATGCCGGATCCGGACCTGGTTGGCGGCGCAGGCAACACCCGGAAAACCAATTTGCCTCTGTTCGGAAAACCGCGCCCTGGTTACCGCCACCGCATTGGCCGCCCTGGCCAGTGGGCCGGCGGTCATACTGCCCTATGCCCAATCTGAACAAGCTCTTGAGGAGACGCGGCAAGCCATTGACTTCGATGTCGCAGTGGTGGATGGTCCGCGCGCCCTGCCCGCAGGTGTTTCGTCCCTCGATCGACAGGCCATCGCGGAAACACAGCCGGATCCCCGGATGATGCGACCGGGCAATCCGGACGATCAATGGATTTTCCTTTTTACCGGAGGGTCGACAGGAGTACCGAAAATATGGACCAAAACGCCGTGCAATCTACTGGGGGAGTCGGCCTTTTTGGTTCGTGAATTCAATGTGACTGATGCGGATGTGATTCTGGCCACAGTGCCCCCCTATCATATTTACGGATTGCTCTATTCCGTGTTGGTGCCCCTGCTGGCGTCGGCACGTGTCTGCCGGCAGACGCCGACGTTTCCCAACGAAATTCTGACCCTGGCAGGCCAAACCGACGCCACCATTTTAATCAGCATCCCGGCCCACTATCGGGCGCTGAGAAACCATCACACGGATCGACACAACCTGCGCATCGCCTTTTCGTCGGGCGGAGCGCTGGCCCCGGAGGATGACCAGGCCTTTTTCGAATCGGTCCGGGTTCCCGTCACGGAAGTCTATGGCTCCACGGAAACGGGCGGCATTGCCCTGCGATGCCGCGCCGCGGGCCGGCCGGGCCTGATCCCTTACTCGTGCGTGGACTGGCGAATCGCCGACGATGCGCTCTGCGTGCGTTCGCGCTTTCTCTCCCGGGAATTGGAGACGGACAGTGCCGGATTTTACCGGACCGCCGACCGGGCCAAACCGGATGGTGACCAAGGGTTTGCCTTGCTGGGACGATCCGACGGGATCGTAAAAGTGGCCGGCAAACGCGTCGACCTGTTGAGCATTCAACAGGTTCTGCAAAAGATTCCCGGCGTGGACGATGCCTATGTATTCGCGAAAAAAACCGAGCAGGGAAGAGAAAACGTCATTTTGGCGCTGGTGGCCGGTGATGCGGCGGAACCGCTCCTGCGCGAAACGCTGCAGCAGCGGTTCGAACCCTACGCCGTGCCCCGGGTGATCAAAACCGTTGCCCAAATACCGGTGTCGTCGGTGGGCAAGGTCAACCGCGCGCAGATCGAAAAG
>JASFGJ010000565.1:0-3155 GCA_050123815.1 Desulfobacteraceae bacterium | reverse complement strand
CATCGGCGGTCATGTAGTATCCCGGAAACTCGTCGAGGTAAGATTCGATGTAACGCTGGTCGTTCTGCCACAAGGTCGGCAGGGTGCCCGGCGGAAGCGGCAGCTTGACCACCAGTGCGCCGATCTTCCCGGGGTTCACCGGGGTCTTGGACTCGGGATCGAGAACCTGCAGATTCCAGCCCGGCGCCGGCTTGGTGGGTGAGCCCTCCTTCACCGGAAACTCGTGCAGCCCAAGGCAGTTGGCGCAGATGGCCCAACCGGTCTCGGTCTGCCACCAGTGGTCGATGACCGGAACGTTCAGGTTGCTGCGCGCCCAGTTCAAGGTGTCGGGATCGGTGCGTTCGCCTGCCAGAAACAGGGCCTTGAACCCCGACATGTCGTAATTTTTGATCAGGTCGGCATTGGGATCCTCACGCTTGATGGCCCGGAAAGCCGTCGGCGCAGTAAAGAGCGTCTTGACGTTGTGTTCGGATATGACGCGCCAGAAGACCCCGGCATCGGGCGTGCCTACCGGCTTGCCTTCGAACAGGATGGTGGTGCACCCGGCCAGCAGCGGTGCGTAAACGATGTAGGAGTGACCGACCACCCAGCCCACATCCGAAGCCGCCCAATAGACATCGCCGGCCTGGACATTGTAGATGGCCTTCATGGTCCACTTGAGGGCCACGGCATGGCCGCCGTTGTCCCGGACAACACCCTTGGGCTGTCCGGTGGTTCCGGAGGTGTACAGAATATAGAGCGGATCGGTGGCCTCCATGGTCTCGCACTGCGCCGGCTGAGCCTTGGCGACCGCCTCCTGCCAATCCAGATCGCGACCGGCTGTCAGTTCGGCCTTCTGCATGGGGCGCTGCAAGATGATGCACGCATCCGGTTTGTTTTGGGCCATGTCGATGGCGCCGTCGAGCAGCGGTTTGTAGGCGATCACCCGTTTGACTTCGATGCCGCAGGAGGCCGATACGATTACTTTCGGCTTGGCATCGTCGATACGAGTGGCCAGTTCGTTGGCTGCGAACCCGCCGAAAACCACCGAGTGCACGGCGCCGATCCGGGCGCAGGCAAGCATGGCGATGGCGGCCTCGGGAATCATCGGCATATAAATGATTACCCGTTCGCCTTTTTGCACGCCCTGGGCTTTGAGCGCCCCGGCAAACAGCGCCACTTCATCGCGCAATTGGGCATAAGTGTATTTTTTAATGGTGTCGGTAACGGGGCTGTCGTAGATCAGGGCCAATTGATCCCCGCGCCCGCTGTCCACATGGTAATCCAGTGCGTTGTAGCACGTATTGAGCTGTCCGCCTGAAAACCAACGGTAGAAAGGCGGGTTGCTGTCGTCCAGGACCTTGTCCCAGCGTTTGATCCAATGCAGCTCTTCGGCCGCCTGGCCCCAGAACGCATCTGGCTCGTTGATGGATTGATCAAAGGCTGTTTGATACGCGTTGGTCATAGTTCCTCCTTGTTATGGACAAGTTTTATCATCAGGGCTTGTCGGCGCCGTTACATGAAAAAACCGACGGCGATGGTCAATAAGCAGTCGCAACCTGGGCGCCCTTTAACGTGTCGTACCGGGAGAGAAGCTGTGGCGATTCCATAGACGTTTAGATAATGTTTTTGGCATGGTGGAGGGAGCAAGTTGCATTGTCATACCGCGGTAAGTAACCGATATCGTCGTCCAAAAACTTTATCTTAACGTCTATATTTATGTAAAAACGACCTCGGCCGTTTGTCTTAAGTGTGATGGTACCAGGTAGAATCCATGAATAGCTGCGGTGAGCAGCTGGTGGCCGCAAACAATGGGGTGAAGCAGAACATGGGTGCGTACAGCGTCCTGGTACCAATCTTAGAATAAAAAACGCCAAAACCAATGTCAAGATAAAAAATGAATGTCATATATTCGATGAATAATTAATCAGGGATTAGGCATGCTGGAATTTCCTATCCTAATTATAGATCTTACTACGGTCAACTCATTGGATTGGATTCAGGGCGTCTGTTCCTCGTGTTTATCGAATCTCGCAGTTCAGCACATATCTATCGGCTCTTTCTTTCAGTTCAATGAGGCGGTTTCCATCTACGATCTCGTATTTGGAATGGTTATCCATATTTTTTATCTGACTGCATTTTTGCAGGAATAACGATTTGGCCCCTTTAATCAACGTTCCGATGTGATCGATATTATCTGTGGTGACGAAAGGACTGACGCATGTAGTCCTGAATTCATACGGTTTATCGGATGACATGATAATGTCGATGCTCTCAAGGATTTTGTTTACATCAATTTTTTCTCTAAACAATCGATGATATTGATCAAGGTCGGTCTTTATATCCATGGCGATGTAATCGACCAGTTCATCTTTCAGAAGCCTGTTCAGCACCACTGGATTGGTTCCATTGGTGTCGATTTTTACCGCAAGGCCCATCTTTCTCACATGTTCGCATAATTGCGGCAAGTCTGATTGGATAGTCGGTTCACCGCCGGTGATAACAATGCCATCCAGGAAATGTTTCCTTTGATCCAAAAAACAGAAAAAGGCCTCTTCCGTGATGACTTCAGAGTGCTTCGCAAATTCATACGGGATCAAATAAAAATTGTGGCACCAGGGGCACCGCATGTTGCACCCCTGGGTTCCGATAATTGCCGATATTTTCCCAGGGTAATCCAGGAGGCTGGTTTTATTAATTGAACCAATTTTCATAAGTCATGGTTAAATGGCCGAATGGTCGATACGCCAAATGGTTTCGGAGGCCCTGCAAACGTCGATAGCTCGTGGACATGAGCCGCCCACATCAAACGGCAGGGCCGGATAACAATTTGACCATTCGACGACCATTTGACGAATTACCGGACGGCGGATTGAGCCTGATCAGAGCCCTGGACTTGCTCCTGCCCCTTGGATTCAGTCTGCGGCTTGCCGACCACTGTGGCCATTTGCGGTTCGGCCACTATGGCCGCGCCGATCCCCGGGTCCATCGAGTCTTGCCGGTAGGTGCAGCGCATGGCGTACTCGGCCTGTTTGCCGTCGTTCCATTGCTTGACCGGCCGTAGATATCCCACCACCCGTGAGTAGATCTCCGTCTCCTGGTTGCACTGGGCGCAGCGCTGCTGTTCGCCCTGCAGATAGCCGTGAGATGGGCAGACACTGAAGGTGGGCGTCAGG
>JASFGJ010000564.1:0-3156 GCA_050123815.1 Desulfobacteraceae bacterium | reverse complement strand
GCATCATTTTCGTTGGCATTTGGGCAGCCGATGATATTTCCAAATCGCTCATTACCGCCGTTCAGTGGATCTGCGGGATGGATTTTTTTGGCCATTCGGTTGGAGAGCAAAACCTTGCCATTCCTGCCGAGCAGAAAGATGGCTATGGGAAGATTGTCGACCAGAGTTGTTAAATCGATCATGGCAGGGTCCTGCGAATTGTATGTGGTTCCACCCAATTTGCGGCGTGCCATATCTTTTCGTCCGGGACTGTTGTGTTGCTGGCTGCATGGTCGACACCTGTTGGCAACGATCCCGTGAACGTTAACGAAATAATATTCGTTTTCCCAAGGTGTGTCAATACTTTTATCCATTACCGTCCCTAACCCTTTATATGCCGGTAAAAAGGGGGCGCAATATGCATGGGAGATCGCTGGATTTTTAATATACCACTGTTATCTTAAGTGCGGGTAAATCGTCGCCACAGGGAGAAACGAAAATGAAGATCATTATTACCGGTGCAACCGGATTTTTGGGCCGTAATTTTGCGGAATCGTTTCATGATAAAGGGGTGGAAGTCATCCGCCTGATCATTGAGGTCTCTTATAATCTGGGTGAAAGTGTTAATCGGTACGCACGATCTCTTTTTCGACCATGGATGACGCTTCAGCGGCTTTAGCCAAACCCGCAAGCTGTGACTTTCGTTCGGCGATTCGCTGGTCTGTGATCCGTTGGTACAAATCGATATCATAGGAAGCTAATGCGGCGTAAACGGCTTTCGTATCGCGCTCGTTCACGATATTGACAAGGATAAGAGATGCATTCAAGTTATGGGCGAGCTTTGCGGTATATTTCAAAGTGGGTAGAGAATAGTCTGATAAATCCAAGGCTACCAGTATTTTTTTTATCGTGTTCACGGGATTATCTCCTTATTTAGACATTCCACCACGACCGCCGCCCATGCCGCGACCGCCGCCCATGCCGCGACCGCCGCCCATGCCGCGACCGCCGCCCATACCACCGGTGCCGTAATGACGGCCCACATTGGGTGCCGATGCGGCAACCAATTTTCCGGCGCTGTATTGTTCAACCGCCTGGCGAACTGTGCCGCTGACACCGGTAACAACTTTAACTCCTGCGGCGGCGAAGGTCTGTATGGCATTGGGGCCGCAATTGCCGGTGAGTACCGCGGACACATGTCTATCCGCCATGAACTGAGCCGATTGAATACCCGCACCTCCCCCCTGATCGATGTTCGGGTTTGGATAGACTTCAAAATCCATGGTGTCCGGATCGACGATTAAAAAATAGGGACACCGCCCAAAACCTGCCGCGACGGCATCATCCAATGTCGTGCCCAGGGCTGTGATTGCAATTTTCATTGTTATCCTCCTGTTGGAATTTATCTTTCTTGTTGTTAACAATTACATCCTGCAACAATAGTGCCTTAATGCGAAAAAACGCATTTATTTATAAACGGTAGTAATCTAAGCTATTATCGAAAAAGCGTTGTGATGCGGGGCAGGTGACGTATGGGCGAATAAGAGGTTTTGAAATCACCTCTAACCATGCAATTTGCAATTTTACTCTTTTCGACTTCGTCCATCGGTGGAAGGCGTTTCGATTTTTAGGTCCCTGATTTTGCGATATAGCGTACTATAGTCGATCCCCAGATCTTTTGACGCGCGCTTGCGATTTCCCTTATGGCGATACAACGCCTCGGAAATCATAAGCCTTTCCATGGCCTTGAGTGTTTTCGGACCGGCGAATTCATTTTTTGATGAACCCCCTGTCGAGACAAGCTCCGGCGGCAGATGGTGCAATTCAATCAGGCCGCTTGGACACAGCGCAAAGGCATGTTCAATAATATTTTCCAGCTCTCTGACGTTGCCGGGATAATCATGCGTCATCAGTCGCAGCATTACCTCTTCCGAGACCCCGGCAATATCCTTATCCTTGAGCCGGTTAAATTTGGCCACCATGTGATCGATGAGGATGGGAATGTCCATGCGCCTTTGCTGGAGATCGGGCAGTTTCAACTCAACCACGCGGATGCGGTAATATAGATCTTTGCGGAATTTTTTTTCACACACCAAGGCTTCTAAATCCTGATTTGTGGAGGCCACGACACGCACATCGACCTTGACTGGTTGAACTGCGCCCAAAGGTTCAATCTGCTTTTCTTGCAGCACACGCAACAGCCGAACTTGCATCGCAGGCGAGATGTCTCCGATTTCATCCAACAAAATGGTGCCGCCGTGGGCCAATGCAAACCGCCCCGGCTTGTCTTTACGGGCGCCGGTAAAGGCGCCCGCCTTGTAGCCGAAAAGCTCGGACTCCAGCAGCGTGTCGGGCAATGCCGCACAATTGACCGCTAGAAACGGCTTTTTTTTACGGTAGGACAGATTGTGGATCGCCCGTGCGAAAAGCTCTTTGCCGGTGCCGCTGGACCCTGCGATAAGGACAGTGCTGTCGCTTTCGGCAATTTGGGGCATCATCTGGAACAGGTTCATCATAACCTGGCTTTGGCCGATGATGTCCTCGAAGGTATAGCGAGATTCCAGCTCTTTTCTGAGCTGTTCGATCTGGGTCAGATCCTGAAAGCTTTCAACCCCGCCGACAACAGTACCATCTTCGGCATTCAAGAGGGCGGTGGAGATGCGGATTGGAATCTGATGGCCTGATTTGGTAATGATTTTGGCCGTTACATTAACAATTGGTTTGCCTGTGGAAAGGGTTCGCTTGAGTGCACAGGCTTTTTCGCAAATGCTGGCCCGAAATACTTCACAACACGATCGGCCCACAGCGTCAGCGGCTTTGACTTGAGTGATTTTTTCGGCCGCACGGTTAAAGGAAATTATTTTCCAATTCAAGTCGACAGTAAAAACGCCCTCATTGATCGAGTCGAGAATTGTACCCTGGTATTTTTTTACAATTTTTGTAGCCAAGTTGCTTACCCCGGCTAAATATTGCAAAATACAACTATTGAATATTGCTAATCATGCAATTTGCCTGCATTGAATACAACCTAATGATGATTTTTCTTAAAACAACCTGATTTAGTAGAATATCCAGTGGTCATTTCAAAATGGCAAGAATATTGCTTTGTTAGAGATAGATGAGAATTGCAATTTCATATCGACAGAATCGAGTTTCGCCGGTGTTCGATGTGGCCGA
>JASFGJ010000563.1:0-3160 GCA_050123815.1 Desulfobacteraceae bacterium | reverse complement strand
TCCCCGCGCCGCAACGGTTCAAGTGGTTTCCGGCTTTGGCTCCACGCACTCTCCGTAGGCGAGGTGCATGCGTCACAAGCACTGGTCGATGGGCTGTTCAACGCCTATCCTGACATCGATTTGACGTTTACGGCTTCCACACTGACCGGTTTTCAGACCGCCGAGCGAATATTCAGCAACCGGCCGATCGATCTGGCTTATTATCCATTGGATTGGATTGTTTCCATCCAGATGGTTGCCAACCGTATCGATCCCGATGCGGTTATCCTAATTGAAACTGATATTTGGCCCAATTTTCTGACCGCAATGCACCAGCGCGGCGTTCCGGTCTATCTGGTGAATATGCGTCTTTCGGACAGTGCGTTTCGGACCTTCAGGCGGTTAAAGTGGGCGGCCCGGTTACTGCTTGGTGCATTTGAGATGATCTGTGTTCAAACCCGGCAGGATCTGACGCGACTGGGGCGGGTTGGTGTCGAATCCAGACGGGTGGCCGTTACAGGAAATATCAAATTTGATGACGAGGGGCATTGCGAATCCGACAGGACCATCGATCATTGGCCTGAGCTGTTGGCTGCCGTGGACCACAGACAGGTAATTGTCGCCGGCAGCACCCATGAAGGAGAGGAAACGCAGCTTTTGGCGGCCGTAGAGGTCATCGAAGAACAGCATAAGCCGCCGTTGCTGATATTGGTGCCGCGCAATCCCGATCGCAGCAGACACCTCCTCGACGTGTGTGACGAAGCGGGGCGCAGCTGCTGTTTATTATCGCGTCTGCTTGAAGGAGGCGGCCTTCAGCGGCCCGAAGTGGTCGTTGTCGATTTTATCGGTGCACTCAAACGACTGTACGTTTTGGCGGATGTTGCGTTTGTCGGCGGCAGCTTGAGCCCTGAAGGCGGTCATAACCCGTTGGAGCCGGCGGCTTTTGCTAAACCCGTCTTGTTCGGACCGGATATGCGGGATTTCCATCACATTGCTGAACTGCTCAAACACGCCGGTGGGGCGCGACAATTAGCGCAACAAGAACCACTTGGTCCAATACTGCTTGAGTTGTTAAGCGATCCGGCATCGGCAAGGCGCATGGGGCAGCGTGCTCGGGAGGTATTTTTGTCCAATAAAGGAGCGGTCCGGAGAACGTTGGATCGCCTGAATCTGGAGCAGCTACACGAGAATCGGGAGCGGCATGCATGACAAAGGCGCGCCATACGGTATTCGATAATTTTAAAAGGCGAGTCGAAGGCGTCATTGCCGGTGACACCCCTCATCGGCTTGATCCACTGGCGTCGCTGCTGCATGGCGTTTCCTGGCTTTACAAGTGTCTCATGGTTACCAGAAACAGGCTGTATGATCGTCAGGTACTGCCGTCGCTGCGATTGCCATGCGTGGTTGTATCGGTGGGTAATTTGGCTGTTGGTGGGACCGGTAAAACGCCGATGACGGTTTATCTGATCAAACAGATTCAGGCAATGGGATACCGACCGGCCATTGTGAGTCGCGGCTACAAAGGCCGTTATGAAAAAAAGGGGGCGGTGGTCAGCGACGGCCGGTCAATTTTATGCGATGCCCGACAGGCCGGCGACGAACCTTATCTGATGGCCAATTTGCTGCCGAATGTTCCGGTGATCGTCGGCTCGGACCGCACCAGAGCCGGCAGGATGGCTTTCGATCGGTTTGCCCCTGATGTTCTGGTATTGGATGACGCATTTCAGCATCGACGATTGCACCGCGATTTGGACATTTTGCTTCTGGACGGCCGGGCGCCCTTTGGCAATTCGTTTGTCCTGCCGCGCGGACCGATGCGGGAACCCATCCAGGCGCTGCAGCGCTGCCATGCCATCGTCCTGACACGCTGTTCTGCCCAATCATCGAATACATATCGGAACGTTGCAGCAATGGTCCGTCCTCGACCGGTGTTTCGAGCGCAGCACCGGACGTTGGTTCGCGGCATTCTGCCGGCGGATCGGTTTCCTGTCCAGCGCAATCTCGATCAAGGCCTTGGCGAGTCATCTCCGCAGCGCGCCAATCGTCGCGTATATGCATTTTGCGGCCTTGCCCGCAATCAGGCATTTTTAGAAACAGTGCAGCAGACGTGTGGAGAGTTGGCAGGCCATATGGGATTCGAGGATCATCGCCCCTATCGCCCGGCCGACATGCAACGCATCACGGCAGGGGCACGCGCTAGCAACAGTGAGTGCCTGGTCACCACAGACAAGGACTTTGTGCGGTTGCCGCAAACGATGCGGCTGCCAATGCCCTTGCTTGTGCTGGGCATTCAAATAGAGATCAACGATGACGCCAATGCGTTTCATCGCTTCCTGGAACAACAGCTCGAGCGCATCATTGGCAGAGTCCTATGAGCAAAAAACATATTACCGTCATTCGATCGACATACACCCCTGCCGGCGGCGTTGAGCGGGTAACCGTAAGCTTGATCGAAGGGTTGCTGAAAAAAGGCCTTCGGGTGACGCTTCTGAGCCTGCCGAATCATAAGTGGCCCCTGGCCGGTCCCCATCTGGAGATTGTACCGGTGGGCATCGGCCGAGGCCACCGGCTGCTCCAGGTCTGGAGTTTCAATCGCGGGGTCCGGCGCTATCTATCCCGGTACCGGACCTCCTGCGTGCTGTCGCTCGACAAAGTCGTCGATTTTACCCATTTGCATGCCGGAGGAGGGACTCACAAAACTTTCCTGGAAATTCGCCGTCGATACGACCGGGGGGTCGCAGGATTTTTCCGCCGGATAAGTCCGTTTCATCGCTATACGCTTTATTTGGAGAAAAAAGGATTTGAAAGTCCTTACCTTCAAAAAGTCCGCTGCAACTCCAGACTGGTGCTCGATGATATTCGGCGCGATTACGATGTCCCTTTGGAGAAGTTAATCGTGGTGCCCAGCGGTATCCGCTGGAAAGAGATGGGGGCGGTGTTCGACGATCGCGGCGCAGTCGCCGCCGAGCTGTGCCGGCGCCATCAGTTGCGATCCGAATGGAAAATGCTGCTGTTTTTGGGCAGCGGCTTTGCTCGAAAAGGCCTCGATGTGGCCATTCGCGGGCTTCGCCATATGCCGGGAGACTATCATCTATTGATTGTTGGAAAGGGCCGGCCCGGAAGCTATCAGAAGCTGGCTTCTGATATGGGGCTTGGCGAGCGGGCGCATTTTTTAGGCCCG
>JASFGJ010000562.1:0-3163 GCA_050123815.1 Desulfobacteraceae bacterium | reverse complement strand
AGCAACGCCTTGTTGTAGTTGCCTTTGCGCCAAGACTCCCATGAGTCCAACTCCCGGGCTGCTTTGCGAAATGCAGCAAAGGCTTCACGCATATGGTCGACTCGCAGTTTATCACGATAGTACTGCTCCGCCGCTTGATTGAACTCCTGACCACTCGTCTGTAAAACGGTGCGTCTGCCGCCGTCTGATATTTGCCGGACAACCCGATTGGCCACGGAGTGACTTTCAGGATCGTTAATGCGCTGTGAAAGATCATCGACGGTCGTCTCTAGGCCAAGCATTTCAATTAAATGCCGGCCATCTTTTTTCAACATACGGATCAGGGCGCGTTGATATTCGATGGCTGGAACACGCAGGTAGCCGTTGTAACGGCGGCTGTAACGCGTATGATAACAATATTTGAGAATCCGCGCCATCAAACGGTTCTTGCTCCGCTTGAGAACGTATAACGTAGGAATCCCGATAGCAGCGCCAAAGAAAAATTGCCGTCGTTCGCTCTCCACGGTCGGGCTGTCCGGAATATCCGCATGGGTAACCGTACCCGTGAGGATGTAATGGTAGGCCAGCATCGTTACCAGACGCTGCAAGTCAACCGCAGGCTTCATGTCACGATCGAATCCTTTGAAAAGACTGTAATGCCTGGCCTCGAAACCGGAAAAGCCCATGCCTTTGTACTGCCTCAGGCGCAGCAACATATAAAGGGGCATATGCCTGTCGAAAATACCCATTTCGGACAGATCGGATTTGAGCCGCATCTCATTGTCAAGATTCCCGTCCAAGGACGGACTTTCGTCTGTGCTGAGCAAGGCAACCAGATAGTCGATCAACCGGAAATCGTGCACCAGATCGCCCTTCAACCCAAGCAGTTTACTGATGGCTCGATCCAGCCACACCGGACCAAATGGTGTCAGGGAGTGCCCGAAAAACTTGATACGGGCTTTACGCTTCCAGCGCCGCCAGATCATGCGCAAATGCGTGTAATCCAGCTCATGCGGTAAAAACCCCAGGGCTCTTTCCGGATGAAAATCATAAAAATCCAGCCGGTACGGAGCCGCAGAATAGGTCCCAACAAACAGAGGTAGAAAATGCTCGCTGATCTTGATCACCAGATCGCCATAATACTTTTCGTCACGTTCGCCGAATCGGGAGGTATCGTCCGACATCAACTGCGTCAGTTTACGGCTGCCGAGGCTCAAATGTGTTCCGTTGTTGGCCAGACAGATATTGGAGGTTCTGGGCAGCACCACCAGGTTGTTGGTGATAATGTCGGCCTCTTTCAGCTTGGCCAGGGCATTGAGCTGGCTTCTGGACAGCACCTCGTGGCACAGAATCATGTAGCGATGCTTGGCTTCTCCCTGCTCCCACCCGCTGAGGCAGGGGCTCATGAACAGCTCGCGATAGAATGTGTCTGATATCAAATCGTTCAGCTGCTTCTGGCGCATGGGGGGATGGGGTGCAAAATAGATGACCGCCCGTTGGCCGTGCGCTTCCAGGGCAAATTCCCGATTGGCAAACTGGACCAGAAGCTGTGTCAGCAAATAGCGCAGCAAGGTTTCCGTGACGGCTGCCGCACCAATTCCTTCAGGCTGTTTGCCATTGACTGGAAAAAATGAGTGGGTTTCCGGTGAGGTGTTATCATTGAGGAAATGGTTGAGCATCTTCCGCCCGGTTTGGCGGATAATCGCCGGTACATCTGGACTGCCGATGGCCTGGGCCAGCGATAATTTTAGTAAATACGATATCGGAACGCGCAAAAAGGTTTCCGATTGCCGCTGAACGAAAAATCGCTGGGTGTCGCATCGCCGGGGTCCGTCGCAACACCGTTTATCCTCCAGCAAATCATTGTCCAGAATTGATCGGGCATAAAAGTTCAAGGAGCCCAGAGGCAGTCTGACCCAACTATTTTCCCAAATCTGATTGGACGACACCAGATAATCATCCAATGATGACAGACCTTTTCGAGGTGCATCGCCGGAGGCTACGCGTTTGACCATGTTTTTGTAGTAATTGGATTCTTCAATGGTCTGGACCAGATCGACCTGCTCGCGTCTGCCGACAACTGCGACCTGCAATTCGTTTTCCGTTCCCGCGGTGACGTCATCGGGAGCAAATGGAAGATTTTCGATCAAAAGATCGCCGGCAAGGTCCGGGATGCTCAGCGCATCTTTCAGAGCCTCGAGCCCCAAAGGTTTATCCGTTGATTGAAAAGCGGGTTGAATCAGGGCCAACTGGCCTGCGGCCGAAAGCGCATTGGTCATTAAGTCGTTCCTTGTTGTTCGCGCTAGTGTTGCATTACTACCGATCGATGATCGATCGCCAGTGTCAAGGGTGCTCACATTGTGTTTGCAGACGATGAGTACTTTGTAAGAATAAGATGAAATAAATGACCAGGAAACGGTTGGAAGACAAAAAGGAAACAGCCGGGCATCTTTCTGGGCAATTTCCAATGAAATGCTTTGAAAAGAACCACTATTCAAGTGTTCAGCATCGAATGATGCCGGATCGATGCGTGAAACGCATCATGAGATATTGGCGTGAGAAAATCAGCGCCGAAGCGTCGACGCGCTCATCTCTCGAAGCGTCTTGAAGTGTTCAAGATCGAGTGGTCGCACCTTTCTGGTTTTAATGCCATAACGCATATAGGAGATGAAATCTTTGAGAACGGTTGCATATTCTCGGAGTTTTGTGTCGCCAGCGGAAACATTTTGTTTTTTATACAGAAAGCGTTCCACATCGGTGGCCTCACGATGAGCCAGGGTCAATACGCGTTGATAATTGTTGCACTTGGCCTTGTCCAAAAACTCAACAATACTAAACGCATCGGACAGCATGGCGCCTCCCTTTTTAATGATTCAGATCGAATGCGATTCCAGTGTGCCGAGGTACCGCTTCCGGTGAGTTGAAGCGTTGTGCCCGGCTGCCTAATCCTTTGAATTCAAATTCAAAAAAACAATTCCATTCTCATCATCTAAACAGCCTGGATCATATCAATGTTTTGTTAGAATTATGTTAGAAACACATGAATCCGGTTGGCGCCCCTGGTGCTTAAAATTGAAATATTTATAAAAAACAAACGGATAACTAACAACGACCTAACTTTTGCCGTTCAGATTGCCCCCCATGATATCAAGCGTCGATTACCTCAAACCGTTTCTGGCAAACC
>JASFGJ010000561.1:0-3173 GCA_050123815.1 Desulfobacteraceae bacterium | reverse complement strand
GCCGGGATGATCGTGCTCTGTATTAAGTCATACGCTTGCTGAGCATCGGCAGCCTGATATACATCAAAATGATTTTCTTCCAGCGTTTCCTTCAGGCTCTGGAGCCGCAGATGCCAGTATTGGTTAACGGCTTTGTCCATCGTGGATCCTCCTGTTTTATTGGATTTTGCGCTGTGTGGCTGCAATTCAATGCAAGACCCAGCTTGATAGGGGGGGCATAGTGGACACCATTGCTGTGCTTATAGAAAAATCATCCACTACTGTCAAGCCGGCTCCAGGCACACCGTGATGAAATGGCCGGTTGATCGGTATTTTTCCTGAATCCTAATAAATACTGGCGATAAGACCAGTTTTGGCTTTACTTTTTGTCTGAGTTGATTGTATTTTCGTCCGGAAAAACACGACTTGCTCAAGGAGAACAAAATGGGGACGCAGTTTACAATTCCAGATGGATATCATGAATCATTTCGACGCCTTTTGCCTTATTTGGAGGCACCGCTGCACAACAATCCCCAAGTGCTGGAATCCTTATTGATCTATCTAAAGCTGGGAGGGGAAAAAATGGCGCGCATCGCCATTGATGCCTTTAATATGAACCAGCGAATGCTTGATGCCGAGTTGCGAAAGCAGTTGCGCGATCAGATGCTTTTGAGAAGGGAAGCAGACGAGTCGGAGGAAGAAAGCAGTGATGACGATGATGACGATGATGACGATGATGTGGATGCCGAGACGGATGAAGGCGATTTCTAACAGGTCCACTCCACTAGCGCTGGTTAGCGCGATGCGCGTCATGAGCCATCGGCCATGATATCCGCTTGGCTGTAATGCCCCATGCCGCGCCTGTTTGCCAATCTTTCTGAAGAATCGGCCAAAACCTATGGGCTGGTACTTACCGCCAGCCATATTCCTCATAAGATAGAATCAACAGATCGAACCTACTATATTGATGTCGACCCACGGTACCGGTCGGCAGCTTGCCGCGCCATCGCGCGTTATCTCGAGGAAAATAAATCTTTTCGTACGAACGAGTCCATTTCATCGAGTCCACCGGCACATAAAACTTGGTCTGCTGTCTATGTGGCCCTGTTTCTAATCGTTGTACACTGGGCCGTTGGGTCAGGCGATGCCCGACAAATGTTCGTTCAAAGCTTCGGCGCAGATGCCGCCCAAATTTTGAAGGGCAATCTGTTTCGTTGTGTGACTGCGCTATTGCTGCATACCGATGCCTTTCACTTGGTGAGCAATATTTTCGGTATCGTGATTTTCGGTACCGCAGTTGCCTCTCATTGCGGTTGGGGTGTGGGCTGGCTGATGATTTTGCTTGCCGGAGCGGCCGGAAATTGGATAACGGCCGCATGGTATCGACAAGCGCATCTGTCGATTGGAGCTTCGACCGCCGTATTTGCAGCTGTGGGATTATCGGCCGCTTTGATGTCTCGAATTTATTCAATACGGCATGAACGCTCATGGCGCTCCTGGACACCGGTGGCCGGGGGATTGGCCCTCCTGGCTTGGATGGGTGCGGCGCCGCATACCGACTTGGCGGCCCATTTGTTCGGATTTGTATCGGGGTTGCTGTTCGGGTTTGTATATAACCGATGGTTTCGGCCTGTCACGTGGCCATTGCAATTTGTTTGTGCGATTCTGTCTGCGGTGTTGGTGTTGGGGGGGTGTGTCTGGGGCTGGTTAAGCGCTTAATGCGACATCATGAACTTTTTGAAAAAGTCTGAGCGTTTGCCAAGGGTGTGGCTGATGTCGGCCCCAGAGTTTTAAATTTAAACTCAACTTTCGGTTTTCATGAGCCGGTGCCACCAGCGGGTGGTTTGCGCCACACGCAGCTTCATTTAAGTGTCACTAAGACGCGCTGCGGACGCCCCGCAAACTCGCTGCGCTCAAACAGTGCGGGGCGTTGCTCCTTCGCTGCGTCTAAGTGACACTAAAATTCGCTGCTGACATGGCGCAAACCACCCGCTGGTGGCACCTACTGCAGCGTAATGACGAAAGCCGAAAGTTGAGTTTAAAGTTTTAAGTGTTCAGTGAATGGTTTGGACCGATTATAATTGAGCCGCGCTTAAAGCGCTGGGCTGGTCTGCGTACTGGCCTTACACCACTGGTTTCCCATTATAGATGTCCCATGTGATGGGTTACAGGGGATAGGGTGTCAGGCTTTCGTAGCCGGTTTCGGTGACGACCAGGGTTTGTTCGAACTGGGCGGACAAGGAGCGATCCTTGGTTACGGCGGTCCAGCGGTCTTCAAGTACGATCAGTTCATGACCGCCAAGATTGATCATGGGCTCGATGGTGAATACCATGCCGGGCACCAGCCTTACACCTTCCCTACGCCGGCCGTAATGGGGGACTTGAGGCGGTTCATGAAAATCATAGCCGATGCCGTGACCGACAAACTCCCTGACGACAGAGCAACCCTGGTTTTCCGCATACGTCTGGATAGCCCATCCGATGTCACCGATGGTATTGCCGGGGCTGACCATGTTCATGCCTTTTTTGAGGCATTGCCGGGCGACGGCCACTATCTTTTGGGCGTCGGCGCCCGGTGTTCCGATAAAAAAGGTCCGATTGGCATCTGCATAGTAACCATCGAGGATTGAGGTCACGTCCACATTGATGATGTCCCCATCTTTGAGGACACGCCCATCGGGGATGCCATGACAAATCACTTCATTGACCGACGTGCAGACGCTTTTGGGATAGCCGCGATAGTTTAACGGTGCCGGTACGGCATTGTGTTGTCGTGTATAGTCGTCTACCAGGGTGTTGATCGAATCGGTTGTGATGCCGGGCCTTAAATGGCGATCAACCAGATCGAGGGTTTTGACAACCAATTCGCCGGCACGCCGAATGCCGGCAATGTCGGCTGGAGATTTTAAACGGATCTTAGATTTATCCGGATGGTGGCCGGCGCGCGCGCCCTTCGAATGGCCGGCACAGCACTTTTTGTATTTTTTGCCGCTACCGCATGGGCAAGGATCATTGCGGCCGATTTTATAACTTCTTTTGGGTTGAATCACCCCCAAGTCCGCCTTTCCAAGAGTTTTTTCAACTGCAGAACCGCTGGCTATCGTATCTTGCCATTTGTCTATAATGGATTGTCGCAGGAGTGTCAATGCGATAACTCCGGCAACGATGCGTTCGGTAATGAGGCGGTCACGAAT
>JASFGJ010000560.1:0-3184 GCA_050123815.1 Desulfobacteraceae bacterium | reverse complement strand
TCTGCGTTGGTCCAAAACCGCCCGGCTCCGGACGGATCTCCATCACATGCTGCTTACCCGCAATTACAAAGCGCTGTGGCTAATTTGCAGCAACAGTGACCTGGCGACCTTCAAATCCGGATTGCCTGAAATTTTACCGGCAGACGTGTGGATAGACCCACGCCATGCGCCCACAGTGCTCTTTATGAAAAGAAAAGCGGACGCAGGTTTGGGGGCCGCCGAACAGGCCGCCTTCGCCGACTGGTTCCGGAAACTGCACCGGGCTTCAGGCCATCCTGCCGCATCCATAACGACCTTGAGCCGGACATATACAAGCGGCTGGAGCCAAGCCGTTTGCGACGAGGCGGAGAGCGGAGATTTTGGGATGCTCCTGATCGGGCGCAATCCGCGCCAACCGTGGCGGGAGCGCCTTCTGTATGCGCTGCGGCATAAAATCGTCGGCCTTCTCAATCCCAATGATCGCATGCGGGATGTGGCCGTCCTTCTGGATTTTTCCGCATCATCTCTTTTGATTTTGGCGTTTGTGCAACACGCCTATGGAGACCGGCCGGATTACCGGTTGCAATTCATCCATGTCTGCGGCGATGACGACAATCGGGCCCGCCGGCGCTGGGAAAAGATGAAGGAAGCTGCAAACCTGCAAAACGACACACCGATCAAGCTGATTCGATCCCGTGGCCACGTCACCGCAGCCATTATCGAAGAGATAACAGACCATCCCTACGGCACCATTGTCATGGGCAAGCGGGGTCTGTCCGGTATCAAGCGTCTATTGCTGGGCAGCGTTTCAAAGGCCGTTCTGCGCCGGATCGATCGGCAGTCCCTCTTTTTAGTGGACTAACCATCCCCTTCATATAAATACTTCCCCTCGTTGCGGCGTACATTACGCCGTTCCCATGCCGACCGGTCTTTGTTAAAACGACGGATCAGCACCGGCAGCCGGTTGAGAATACTCAACTCCGGCCCCGGGCTCCATTGCAACTTTTCGCAGGTATAGGTTGTATCCACCACAAGAGGCCTGTCCACATAGTCCATCATCCAGCGGCGTTCATAGCGCTTCCGGCCCAACGCGGCTTTCACCCGATTCTTCACAAATAAAACGCATCCGGCCAGAAACGGGTTTACGTAAATGGGCTTCGGGTCGAGGTGGAGGCCGCCGGCACCTCGAACAGCCGCAAACAATTCGTTATGGGTGGTGCAGCCCGATGGAGAGGCAAACAGAATCTCGGAGGGCGCCAGGCTGTGATGACGCTCAATGACGCGCCGGACGCACCGCACCAAGTCGCGACGGTGGATATAGGGAAAACCGGAGGTGCCGCGACCGGGTATCGTGCGCCCCATCAAATGGGGATGACTCCACAATTTTATGAGGCTGTACAATGGCGGAAGCTCGCACCAATCGCTGAAGACGCCGCCGATACGCAGAGCCAGCGTGGAGATCCGATCACCGTAGCGGGCCAACAGCGACTCGCCGATGGTCTTGGATCGGGTGTAAGCGGTGGCCGTGACGGGTGAGGACTTTTCGGTCAGAGAGCACCCTGGCGGCGCCGGGGACAGCGATGCAATGCTGCCCGCGAACAGGAATCGTTCGACCCCTGTACGAACCGCCCCTTCCAAAATATTGCGCAGTCCCTTGACATTGACGCGGTCGTATTCCGGCAGCCAATATTGCCCGAAATGGTAGAAAGCGGCCATGTGAAGAACATAATGGACGGGGCGGCGGGCGGCGGCCAGTTGATTGAAAAAGACCGCCGTCCCGGTCTGATCCGAGATATCAAGGGTGTGCCATTGCCCTCCCACCACCTGTTGTCGCAGGGCCGCGGAAGGCTCCCGGCGATCCACGCCGATAACCTCATAATCCCGGCCCAAATCGACACAAATGGCCGATCCCAGGAAGCCGGAAGATCCTGTTACAAGAACAGTCTTTCTTTCCATGTTGGCATAACCCGGGCAGATAGTGGTATATAGACTTTAGGATAATTAGTTTGGCCTGCGTTATCAGTTGTCGCGGTATGACGATACAGCTTCCTCCCTCCAGCCATGCCAAATTGATTATCGTAAAGCCTATGATTAATTGTACTCCTGGAACGTAATTCTGCAAAGCATCAAAATGATCCCGGCAGGCATTATGGCGCCACTATCCGGAAAGCCAACAAGGACCGTTATTGCAGTGCTTGGCGGCAGCGGCCGTTTCGGCGGGCCCTTCATCCGGGAATTCCTCGATCAGGGGTTGACCGTCAGGGTGCTGGCGCGGTCGCCCCGCAAGGTGGCCCGACGCTTTCCCCGCGCCCGGGTGATGCGGGGTAACATGATGCATCTATCCGATGTGATACGTCTTTTTCAGGGAGCAGCGACGGCATTGCTGATCACACCAATGGGCGGCAACGATGACACCTGCATCGAACTGAAGGCGGCTCGCACCGCGATCAAGGCCGCCGCCGCCGTCCGGCTTCCGCACCTTATCCACCTCTCCCTGGTACAGCCCCTCCGTCCCACCGGCGTCCCGCTACTGGATGTCAAAGGGCGCATCGAAGCCGAAATCATGTCTGCCGGCATCCCCTTCTCCAGCCTGCGAACCGGGTGCTACATGGATATCTGGCTGGCCTTTTTCACCATCTTTATGAAACTGGGCCTCTACCTGTTTCCCATCGCACCGGACCACCGTTTCAGCTTTACCTCCCAAAGGGATGTGGCCCGGGTAGCGGTCCTGCTGATCCGCCGCAAAAAGGTGTTGAACGGCCCCATCGATGTCATTGATCCCCGGGCCCGCACCCTGCAGGACATCATCGACCTGTATAAAACGGCCACGGGCCGCACCATACGACCGATAGGGCGCTGGTTGCTGCCGATCCTCAAAGCGCTCAAGCCCACACTCTTTCGCTGGCTCTATCCCTCTGGCGCCTCCCGTGTCTCCCTATTCAGCTATTTCAATGAAAATGACTGGGTGGGCGACCCTCATAGCCTGTCGAAGTTGCTGCCTGAATTTTTCCCCGCCTCCATGGACGATCACATCCGAAAGTCGATTTTCAGTGATTGCCCTGATCAGTAACCGGCGAGCGCCTGTGGGCCGCAACAGATTACGTTGTCGATTCGGGCCGCGAAGTCCTGCACAAATAGCAATGCTTGAAAGTTCGGGTTACCAACCCGAACTTTCAAGCATTCATAGCCGGTTCAGGATTGATTG
>JASFGJ010000559.1:0-3184 GCA_050123815.1 Desulfobacteraceae bacterium | reverse complement strand
GTGGCCTGATCGACCGATATTGGGACAACCTTTTTCCACGGCTGGATCCCGAGGACAACCACGATCCAATCCAGCGGATCAACATATTGGCGGCGCTGAGTGAAGGAGACGATATTCTGGTTCCTCTCAGGAAAACCGATTTATGTGCCTCAAAAAGACTGGGGCATTATTGTCTTCGGGACATTCTCATCGCCAACGGAAAAATCGACGCCGCAAAAAACGACAAAACGCCGCCACCGACAATGGTGGATATCGAGGCGGCATTCAAAGATGCCGACATTGATGAGATTTCAGCGAAACAAACGGCGATTGAGACAGCGCTCGGCAATCTGGCCAAGTTGAAAGCCGAACTGAATAAAAAAGTCGGCGACTCCCATTTTGCCAGTATACCGGACTTTAAAAGCTTGTCGGAGACATTGAAGGAAATGGATGCAACAATGAAGAAGCAATTGCAGGATCGCAAACCGGAGCCATCATCCAATCCCGATTCCGCAGCAGCGAGCGATGCGGTGGACGATGCGCAGTACGTACGCTCCGAAATTGCGCCACAGTACGGTACGGCAGGCGGAATTAACAACAGACAGGATGTGATTCGTCTCCTGGATAAAATCTGCAAATACTACGAACACTTTGAACCGGGAAGTCCGGTTCCGCTGTTGCTTAAACGAGCCCGGCAGCTTGTGGAGAAGAATTTTATCGAAATTATCCAAGATCTGGCACCCGACAGTGCCGGCAAGATTAAAAGCCTTATCGCAGGAGACGATACAAAAGGGTCTTGAATATATACGCTTGTAAATAATTAACGGAAATAAAGGAGGTAATGCCATGCCTGATAGCAGTCAAAAATTTATTGGCCGAAATCGGCCTCCACGCGTTCAAATTGAATACGACTTGGAATTGTACGGCGCAGAAAAACAAGTGCAGATACCCTTTGTGATGGGGGTAATGGCGGACCTGAAAGGAAACGTACCGGACGAGACCCCCACAGCTGTCGAAGAGCGCAAGTTTCTGGAAATTGATGCCGACAATTTTAATGACAGGCTTAAGGCCATGAAACCCCATGTCAAGGTCAACGTCCCAAACGTGCTTACCGGAGAAGGCAACATACCGGTTGACCTGACGTTTGAAAGCATGGATGACTTTTCACCTGCGGTTATTGCCCGCAAAGTCAAAGGGGTCAGAGAATTGCTCGAAGCGCGAACGCAATTGGACAATCTGCTGACGTACATGGACGGGAAAAGCGGCGCCGAGGATTTGATCTCGTCAATGATCAATGATGAGGGGCTGTTGCAGACGCTTGCCTCGGCCCCCAAGCCCGGAGAGGACGCCGCAGACGAATCGCAGGATGAAAAAACATCTGAAGGAGAGGAGTAAACCATGGCTGTAGACGAAACCACCAAAGAAGAGCAAGCGGCAGCCGAAGCCACGGCGGAGCAGCCCGATGACTTTTCGACATTGCTCAAGCAGCAATTCAAACCCCAGAACAGCCGCGCCCAGCAACAGATCGAAGTCGCGGTACACACGCTGGCGGAGCATGTTCTAAAAGATGTCAGCATCGTTTCCCCCGACGTTGTCAGCACCATCGAAACAATCAAAAGCCGGATCGATGAAATGTTGACCAGCCAGGTCAACCAGATTCTGCACAATGATCAGTTCCAGAAAGTGGAATCCGCCTGGCGCGGCCTGCACTACCTTGTCAACAATACCGAGACTGACGATATGCTCAAGATCCGCGTCATGAATATCAGCAAAAAGGAGCTTTTGAAAACACTTCGCAAGTTCAAAGGCACCCGTTGGGACACGAGCCCGATCTTTAAAAAGATCTACGGCGAAGAGTTCGACCAAATGGGTGGCGAACCCTACGGCTGCCTCGTGGGAGACTACTACTTCGATCACAGTCCTCCGGACGTGGAACTGCTGGGCGAAATCTCGAAAATTGCGGCGGCGAGCCATGCACCGTTCATCAGCGGTGCGGACCCTTCGGTGATGCGCATGAAATCCTGGGGGGAGTTGGCGGATCCCGCCGATCTGGGCAAACGGTTCCGCGATGCCGATTACGCCGGCTGGCGCTCGTTGCGAGAGTCTGAAGATTCCCGTTATATCGGGCTGGCCATGCCGCGCTTTCTGGCACGGTTGCCGTACGGCGCCAAAACCGATCCGGTCGAGGAGTTTGACTTTGAAGAGGCCGCCGATGGCACCGATACGGGCAAATACACCTGGGCCAACTCCGCCTATGCCATGGCCACCAACATCAACCGGGCCTTCAAACTGTTCGGCTGGTGCTCACGCATCCGCGGGGTGGAATCGGGAGGTGCGGTGGAAGGCCTGCCGGTGCACACCTTCCCCACCGACGACGGCGGCGTGGACATGAAATGCCCGACCGAAATCGGAATCGGCGACCGCAGGGAGGCTGAATTGGCCAAGCTGGGATTTATGCCGCTGATCCATCGCAAAAACTCGGACTTTGCCGCCTTTATCGGCGCGCAGTCCCTGCAAAGCCCGGCGGAGTATGATGATCCGGATGCCACGGCCAATGCCAACCTTGCTGCGCGACTGCCCTATCTGTTTGCCTGCTGCCGCTTTGGCCACTACCTGAAATGCATTGTCCGGGATAAAATCGGCTCGTTCAAGGAGCGCGACGACATGCAGCGCTGGCTGCAAAAGTGGATCATGCAGTATGTGGATGGGGATCCGGCCCATTCCAGCGAGTCCACAAAGGCGCGCAAACCGTTGGCGGCCGCCGAAGTGGTGGTCGAGGATGTGGAAGGCAATCCGGGGTACTACACCTCACGGTTCTATTTGCGCCCGCACTACCAGCTTGAAGGCCTGACCGTGTCGCTGCGGCTCGTGTCAAAGCTGCCTTCTGTAAAAGAATAGGATACGTTTGGTAGCTAAGCGGATAAACGCACAAACCATTACCATAAAGGGAGGAAGTAAAAATGGCTGTAGACATCTTATTGAAAATTGAAGGTATGGAAGGCGAGTCGTTGATCAAAGATCACGAAGGTGAAATCGATGTGCTGGCGTGGAGCTGGGGGATGACGCAATCCGGCTCCATGCATGGCGGCGGCGGCGGCGGTGCCGGCCGGGTGAACATCCAGGATATTTCCTTCACCAAGTATGTCGACAAAACCACCCCCAATTTAATGCGAGCCTGCTGCAACGGCGAGCATTTTACCGAGGC
>JASFGJ010000558.1:0-3189 GCA_050123815.1 Desulfobacteraceae bacterium | reverse complement strand
TTTGTTTGCAGACCTGCATGCTGTAGCAAAAAAAGGAAGTATTGTGTGGCGTCTGGCCGGCGCAAAAAAAGAGAAATAGGTACGGCTTCTAACCTGGTGTCCATCCATTTATTCCCTCTCCCTTGAAGGAGAGGGTCAGGGTGAGGGTGTAAGGCTTTGAAAGCACACCCCCTCACCCGGCCTCTCCCCCTCAAGGGGGAGAGGAGGACGGTATTTATGGATGAGCACTAACCTAAAATCAACCGCTGTGGGTCACACTGGTTCCGCAGTGCCGCCAGTTCGTCTTCGGATGGAGCGGCAATGGGCCGGGCCCTCGACAGATCCACGGCAAATCCCATCCGGTCCTGTACCTGCTCGGCGCTAACGCCTGGATAGCAGCCTGCCAGGTACATCTTCCGGCTTTTGTCGTCGAAGCGCATGACGGCCATGTTGGTGACCACCGCTGCAGGCCCGCCTTCGGCAAGACCTGCTTTTTTGCGTCCGTCAGGACCGTCGAGCCAACCCGGACTGGTCAGATAATCCAGTTGCGGAACGAATTTGCGCTTTTCATGCTGCATAAAAATAATGGTGCGATGAACAAAGGCACCGACATCACAAGCCCCGCCGCTGCCGGAAAACCTGACCTTTGGTTTGCGATAGTCACCGATTACAGTGGAGTTCAAATTGCCGTAAAGATCGATCTGAGCCGCCCCCAGAATACCGACCACGCGACTGCCCGTCAGGCGGTTCTGCATATACCCGAACGCATCGGCCAAACTGCCGTTGACCGCCGCACCAAACATGACGCGCGGATCGGCCACTGCCAGCGGGACCTCTTCCAATTGCGAATCGATGGCGCCGGTTTCAAAAAAGATCGTGCTGTGGGGGGCGCTAATGTGTTTGGCCGCCATGGCAGCCAACATGGAGATGCCGGTGCCGCAAAAGACGATATCGCCATCTTCGATCTCTCTGGCGGCAACGATGGCCATCATTTCACGCAGGGTATAGTTGTTATTCATTTCCGATCAAGACCTTTCGCATATCCGGTTCGACTGTCGGCTTTAATGCGCGCCAGTTGATCGGCGTGCTGCAGCTTCAAAAAAGCCGCGTGTTCGGACACCCCGTGCACGAACCGCTGCAGATACGCTTCATGGCGGGCATCATCCCCGGCCCACTCGCGGTACCGGTTCAAAAATTCCGGATCGTAGTCGTAATGGCGATAGCAGGCGGTCGGATAAGCGCCCATGGGAACCTGAACGACGGCGTCGACGCAGAAAAACGGCAGCTGGTTGGCCTCGCCTCGCCGGCGCAAGTACCCGGAGTCCACAAGCGCTTCACAGGTTACGATGACATGTCTTGCCGCTTTGGCCTGATCGACATCCGCAAACGGCAACCCTTCGATGCGAACGTTGCCGGCGTTGTCGGCCTGCTGGACATGAATGATGGTTACATCCGGATTGATTGCCGGCACCAGCACGAGCTGCGATGCCTGAGCCCATTGACCGAAGGGGTTGTCAATAAGACGTAATTTACGATCGGGCAGTTTTGGATCGTTCTCGCGCATTTGGGCATCGAATCCCCACTGCGACACGATATCCGTCGCCATACCCGATCGCACAGGTAAAAATGGAAGCCCCATGGCACCGGCAGTAAATCGCAGCGTCATCTGGTAATTGGAGTAGTCTTCCACCTTCAGGCTGCCCTCCTGGACCGCCTTGCGGAATCGGATGCAGGTCGGTGCAAAGCGGCCGCTGCCGGCATAGGCGATCTCAAGTCGTGCCACACACCCGCCGCCGATCAGTTCGTCTACGCCCTGGCCGTTGGAGTGGGCGTAGACATGCAGTCCGCGCCTTTTTTGTCGGATGATCTCATAGACGGCGGCCATGGGATTGCGGTTAATGGTAAACCCGCCAATGGAGAGGTGACAGTCATCTTTCACATAGCGCCGGATGGCCGAGGCCAACGGCATCGTTTTATCTGGCTGCGCATTCATCGGGTGCCGCCTTTTCCTTGGAACATCTGGATCGTTGAAGAATCAAATCAGTTGTCGTAAAACCTGCATGCCGCGCGACTCTCTTTTTGTCAAGATCAATGTCAGTGGACGGCATGAAACCATACGCGTTCACTGGCATTAGGCTTGACAAACCGGCCCCCATTCGTAAGAATTCAATAATACCGTTGTGCCAATTGAGAACGCACCACTGGATAACCGTTGCACCTCTTTTCCCCTGTGTCTACCCACCCGCTTGTGCCACATGTTGTCTTGACGATCCATGGCGTCAATGAATCAGTCGATCAAAATTGTTTGTTGAACAAAAAAACAAGGAGGGTTCTATGCACTGGAAGAGATTTCCCGGCCGCCTGAGCCTAGCGCTCGCCGGGCTGTGGCTTCTGCTGGCTGTTGTCGGCTGTGCCGGCGGACCACCGGCCAATGTCAAAATGGTTACCTGCCCAGTTGAAAAAATCGAATGGGATGTGGCAAAGAGCGCTGAAATCTCGGAGTTCGGTTGCGAGATGGGAAAAAAGGGAATGGATCCCGCACTCATCTTTACAGTGGGTGTAAAAAATGTCGCCGCGCAGCCGCAGCGGTTTCGGGTGAACATCTTTTTGCTCGATTTGGACAAGGCCGCCGGTCACCTGGTCCCGCGCAAAGGCAAGCCGCCTCAAGTTGCCGCGGGTGAAACCAAAACCGTCAAGATACCGTTTATCAAAACCACCGACATGCCGGGCAAGATCCACGTGCGGGTGGCGCCATTGAGCGATTAACGCACTGCCTTTGGACAGCGCAAGCAGGAGGTGTTGCATATGAAACATCCGAGTCGATTTTATGGGTTTTTAATCATTTTAACGTTATTATCACTGGCTCTGTTTACATGCCCCGCCATGGCCCGAACGACCTTCGTATCCATCGGAACCGGCGGCACGGGCGGGATATACTATCCCTACGGCGGCGGTGTGGCTGAAATCTGGTCCAAATACGTCCCCGGCGTGAAGGCGGTTGCAGAGGTCACCGGTGCCAGCGTGGAAAATGTCAAGCTGGCCCACAAAGGCGAGACGGTCGTGGGAGAGGTCATGGGCGATGTGGCGGTTGCCGGCTACAAGGGAACATCCAAATTTAAAGGCAAAAAGCACGATATTCTGGCAATGGCCATCATGTACCCCATCCTGCTGCAGATCGCCACGCTCAAATCCAGCGGCATTACCTATATC
>JASFGJ010000557.1:0-3192 GCA_050123815.1 Desulfobacteraceae bacterium | reverse complement strand
TGAAGTCCGCGATCCGCAAGGACAACCAGGATGCCCTGCGCGTGATGGAAAAACACGGTGTCAAAACGATTGTGCCGACTGCAGAAGAAGTTAAAAAATTCAAGCGACTCTCCACAGCGGCGTTACAGTACTTGGGCGGCGTGAGTTTTTCCCAGGCCACGCTGGATAGGGTGCATGTGCATCTTGCCCGATTTCGGGAGGGCCGGCCGTGATCAATGCCTTGTACCGCCTGGAGCGAATCATTCGCAGGATGGAGCAGGGATTCGTGGTTGCATTTTTAAGCGCCATGATTGTGGTGGCTTTCTCACAGATCGTTCTTCGCAATTTCTGGTCCACAGGATTTTCGTGGGCCGATGCACTGGTCAGGTACTCCGTTCTGTGGGTCGGCTTTATCGGTGCCTCAATGGCCGCCAGAGAAGGCAAGCACATAAAAATCGATGCCCTGTCCCAATGGCTGCCCGCAAAGCACAGGGAGCTGTTGCAGGTGCTGATCAGCGTGTGCACGGCCCTGGTTTGCCTCTTTCTGACCCTGGCGGCTTTCAATTTCGTGCGCTTTGAAGCCCAGATGGGCTCGCGAACCTTTTTCAATCTTCCCATTTGGATACCCCAGCTGATCATGCCGCTCAGCTTTGCATTGATGACCCTGCGATATACGAGTCGATCCGCAAGGGCCTTGGCCGGAGCCATGAAAACCGCCGACACACCATCACCTCCCGAGGAAACGTGATACCCCTGCTTGTCACCCTCGGAAGCCTGTTGCTGCTCTTATGCGGCGTGCCGATTTTTGCCGTGATTTCAGCCTTGGCACTCGTTTTGTTTTTTCACAACCAGATCAATCCGGCGGCCATCATCATCGAGATGCACCGTATGGCAACAACACCCACACTGGTTGCCATTCCGCTGTTCACGTTTGCCGGTTACCTGCTGTCTGAAAGCGGCGCTCCGCGCCGTTTGATCCGGCTATCCGATGCCGTGCTGGGATGGCTGCCCGGGGGCTTGTCCATCATCGCCTTGGTCACCTGTGCTATTTTCACCGCCTTGACCGGTGCGACCGGTCTGACCATCATTGCCATCGGCGGGATTTTGTTGCCGGCCATGCGGCGGGGCAACTACCCGGAGCCGTTCTCAATGGGATTGCTGACAACTTCCGGAACCTTGGGATTGCTCTTTCCCCCAAGCCTGCCGTTGATTATCTATGCCATCGTCGCCAAAATTCCCATAGATCAGCTTTTTGTTGCCGGTATTCTTCCAGGTATCTGGTTGCTCGTACTGCTGACCGCATTCAGCGTGCATCGATCCATGAAAGCCCGGGTGCCGAAAACCGCCTTTAAGCCGGAAGCGGTATTCAAAGCCGCCCGGCAGGCCCTCTGGGAACTGCCCTTGCCCTTCATCGTGTTGGGCGGCATTTACAGCGGATATTTTGCAGTCAGCGAGGCGGCGGCAATTACCGCTGTTTACGTACTTATTGTTGAGACCGTTATCTATAAAGATATCCAATGGCGCCAGGTTCCCGCTATCATGCAAAAGAGCATGCTGCTGGTCGGCACCGTCCTGATTATTTTTGGCGCCGCCATGGGATTGACCAACTATCTGGTCGATGAACAGATTCCCATGCAGCTGTTGGATTTTTTCAAGGCCCATATTGCCAACCGCTGGCTGTTTCTGGTGGTATTGAACCTGTTTTTGTTGGCAGCCGGCTGCACCATGGGGATATTTTCAGCTTTGATTGTGGTTGTCCCTTTGCTGACTCCCATTGCACAGGCCTATGGCTTCCACCCGATCCATCTGGGCATTATCTTCCTTACCAATCTTGAAATCGGGGCCTCCATTCCACCAATGGGTGTGAACCTGTTCATCGCCAGCATCCGTTTTGAAAAGTCCATCCTGAAACTCTACATCGCCTCGCTTCCATTCATTGTGATGCTTCTTATCGCCCTGGCCGTCATCACCTATTTCCCGTGGCTGAGTCTGGTCTTTGTGTCGTAAACTTTATTAGAAAACAGTTATAATATCTCCGAATTATTTTTATGGCCCGACCACTTGGGTAGATCGTCACCAATGTCGATAACTCTTGAACCATAGAAAATATGGCAGGTTGGCAAAAACGCTCTCGGCACCTTTGCCGGAAAACCAAAATCAAATAGCGACGGGAAAGCAAGCCACATACGACGCCCCTCATCTGCAATGGGCGTCCCGCACAAACGACAGCTGACCTTACAGGGAAGAATTCGGTCATTGATGTCTTTCTCACTGTTATAAAATTTTAAGTGGTCTATACCTTTGGTTATCCTGACGTCATGCTTGTGGAAGATGGCCGCCCATTGCATTGGAGCCCCGTGCAGGCTCTGGCAAGTCTTGCAATGGCATATTTTTGCGTCTACCGGGTCCGCACACACTTCGATCTGAACCGCCTTGCAGTAACAGCTTGCTCGGTATTTGGCTGTAAAACCGGCATCCGCGACAGACGCATATTCCGGTCCAAATTCTTTTTCCATTTTGACCTCTGTTATCTCCATTGTTCAATAAGTGAGTGACCGCGCCTTGCCAGGTACGAATCAGAGTTGGCTCAGCATCAGGCGATTTCTTGCCTTTCTCTTTATAAGGAAAATTAAAACGAAGGGTGGTATAACCGGTGGCGGCTAGGCCATCGGCCACAGCGACAATCAGGCTGTTGTGCATATCGTTGGATGCACCATGGGCGATAATCACACCGGTTTTATTGGATTCACCGAGTTGATCCGGGCCCGATAAAACCGCCGACACGTTGCCTTTCCCCTTGATTTCGATGGATGTAGGTTTATTCACCATTATGTTAGCTCCCCACTGAATATTTCCAACAGTTTTCACCCAAAAGGATCTAACGTTGGCCGTAGAAAAAGGTTTGATTATTAATAGAAAGCAAACAAGGAGAATGTTGATTAAAGGGTTTCATCGCTATTCGGCTATTTAGATTATTGAAGGCAAAGCAAACTTGTTTTTGTAAAATTCCTTGATTTGTTTTGAGATTCTTAAAAGATGTGTCTGTGGATGAACGTTCGGCAATTCTGAAGTTGAGACAATCAGGATAGCGTTTTTATCACTCAGGTCTACTACGACCTGGGCGTTGAAGCCAAATCCTCTGCCTCCATGCCAGATTAATTTACGTCCATCTTTATCTGTTTTTACAAACCATCCCATGGCATAATTTAAACC
>JASFGJ010000556.1:0-3207 GCA_050123815.1 Desulfobacteraceae bacterium | reverse complement strand
AATTTAGCCAGCATGGAAAACGTACCCACGAAAAAAGCCAGCTGAGATTCCTCGACCGACGACAATGGTTCAGTATAACGAGGTTCGATCTGCTGCCCGGGCGGCGAATCAAATGCATGTCCGAATACGGCTCCCGCAATGGCCCCCAACGGTCCCCCCAACGCAAATCCGATGGTTCCCCCGACTATCTTTCCAATCACACCCATACGTGTCACTCCCCTATCCGAATGAGTTGCGTTATATCATTAGGTTGCAGCATGCTGCTTTAACACAAATTGTTTCCCTTTGAAATGGCACATCTTTGGACATATGACCAATTCCAACCGAATCGCCGATCAAACGAATTGAGGCTGCAAGAAACAAATAAGGCTTGATTATACCTCAATTCGTCGGTATTATTCATAAAATTAGGTATCAACCGGTCTACGGCCAACCAAACAATAAAACGGGGGGTCTTCATGCCTGCGTGGTGGAGTAATCTCGCATCGCTAAACACCTTCAACAGCTGGATGGAAGTCATCGCGCTTTTAAGCGCTGCCTTAACCCTAATTTGCGTCCTGCTTTTGTGGCGAAACGGCGCTCAAATGGCCTCATATCTTGTCGACCGTGAACGCCGATCCAGCAAACGAATCAAAGCCGTTGAAAAGGCTGCCGAAAAGATCCGTAAAGAGCTGCTGACGGCTCAGCAACACCAGGATATTGTCGATCAAAAGCGTCATCTGGCCGAAATGGATGCCGGCGCGCTGCGCAAAGAGATGGACCATATGCGCAAACGCTATTCGGCTGCGGAAGGTGCGCTCAAAGACCGCATTGACGAGCTCAAAGACATTCACATCACCCAGGGAATCACGGTTGGCGATGCAACGACGCAAGGCATCCAGGCCCGAACAAGCGGTCTGGACGGTCAGCAGCAGCAAATGCTTGTCAAGCTTTTGAAAACCGGCCCGAAGGGAGAACTGGATATCATATCGGTACTGGATGACAAAGCATCACACGATACGGCTAGGGAGTTTAAAACGATCTTCGATGAGCAGGGTTGGAACACCCAAGACATTATTCAAAGCGCTTTCAGCAATCCGCCGGAAGGGATTGTGTTGGTCATACACAGCAAGCAAACCGCCCCCTCTTATGCAAAATTCTTACAGCGCACCCTGACAACCATCGGTTTGCCGGTCTCAGCCCAAATCAATAACAAGTATCGAGAATGGTCGATATCCATGATCGTGGGTCAAATTGAATCCACCTGATTCAAGGGGGAATGAATGACAGCACCGATTCACACGGTAAAACATGTACAAAGCAGCTATCGAAAATACCAGATTATCGTTGCTTTTTTTGCCTTGGTGACTATCGTAGCGACATTTCTGGCCGCCGTGAGTGGCGTACAGATTTCCCTAATACAAAAGCAAATGGCGGCAGAGCAGGAATCTGAAGCAAGTGCAGCTGCAGAGGCGCAAGGTTCGCAGGCCAAACAAATCGATGCACTCAGTCAGCAGCTCGCCACTGAAAAAGGACGGACCCAAAAACTGCTGCAAAAGATAACCGCATTAAAAAGCCAGGTTGCAGCTCTGAAAAAACCCGCCAAGCCCAACATACCAAGCCCTGCACCGCCGCCGGAACCAGTGACGGCGTCCCCCGTGCCTGAATCCGCCCAACCCTCAGCGGTTCAACCGCCGCCCGCGCCAAAACCTGATGCTGCAAAGCCGGCTCCAAAACCAGCTTCACCACCGATAGAGCCTCCGCCGGGCCCCAAGGACGCATCGTCGCCGCCATCCAGCTCTCCACCCGCGCAGCCGCCGGCCGACACAGGCAGTGATCAGGCCGCACCACAAAGCACAGCTCCTGTTGAACCGACACCGACACCGGCCCCGGATGCACAACAATCTCTTCAATCATCGACACCACCGGCCGTTCCCGCTTCGCAAAGTGACGGTCAGCAGCCACCGGTGGAAAAAGGCGCCGCAACAGAATAAACATGCAGTTTTCACCGAATGCATTCAGGATCAACCGCCATGGGGCGTGAAATCTCTCTCGATACACTGTTGGCGATCGACCGTGAGCATGTGTGGCATCCCTACACATCCATGGCCAGCCCTTCCCCGGTCTATGCAGTCAAAAAAGCCTCGGGCGTATGCCTGCATCTTGAGGATGGACGGACATTGATCGACGGTATGTCCTCCTGGTGGGCCGCGATCCACGGATATAACGTACCCCGGCTGAACCATGCCCTCACTGAACAGCTTGATCGCATGTCCCATGTCATGTTCGGCGGTCTGACCCACCGCCCTGCCGTTGCACTGGTGCGTTCATTAACGGATCTGACACCTCCGTCTTTAAACAAGATCTTTCTGTGCGATTCCGGATCGGTATCCGTCGAAGTGGCCATCAAAATGGCGATTCAATACTGGAACGCCATGGGACGGCCCGATAAACACAAAATGGTCACCATTCGTGGCGGATACCATGGCGACACATTCGGCGCCATGGCCGTCTGTGATCCACACACCGGTATGCATCATAAATTTTCGGGTGTATTGATGCGCCACTTTTTTGTCGATGCCCCGCAAAGCCGGTTCCAAGACCGTACGGTCAATGATGATATCGATAAACTCGAGGCGGTCCTGCACGAGCACCACAAACAGATCGCCGCATTGATTCTGGAGCCGGTGGTTCAAGGAGCCGGCGGCATGCGATTTTATTCGCCCGAATATTTAAACCAGGCGCGCACGCTATGCGACCGCTACGACACCTTGCTGATCTTCGACGAAATCGCAACCGGCTTCGGACGTACCGGCAAACTGTTCGCCGTTGACCACACCCGAATCCAACCCGATATCATGTGTCTTGGAAAATCACTGACCGGCGGCTATATGACCCTTGCGGCGACATTGACGACGGGAAATATTGCCCGAGGTCTATCCAACGATGGCGGCGCTCTCATGCACGGGCCGACGTTCATGGCCAATCCACTCGCCTGCAGCGTTGCCAATGCAAGCATCGACCTGTTGCTCAATTCCCCTTGGCGGCAGCGTGTTCGCGCCATTGAAACACAGCTTCATAACGAATTAAGCCCGTGTGCGGCGCTGGATTCTGTGGCGGATGTTCGTGTGTTGGGTGCCATTGGCGTGGTGGAACTAAAGGCGCCGGTGGATATGGCCACAATTCAGGGTGAGTTCGTGGATCATGGCGTCTGGATCAGACCGTTCG
>JASFGJ010000555.1:0-3211 GCA_050123815.1 Desulfobacteraceae bacterium | reverse complement strand
TAACGCAGTCCAAAAACATTATCTTAACGTCTACAGCCCTGCCGACCGTTTGTGGTCTGCCAGCATATGAACGACAGCCGGCTGCCGGTGTGCATATGTCTCCGAAAGAACGACTTGGTTTCGGCCGCTGGACTTGGCCTGATAGAGCGCTGCATCCGCAGCGCTAATGACCGCGTTGGCATCCCGACCATACTGGGGATAGCTCGAGACTCCGATGCTGACCGAGACCGAAACGTTCTCTCTGGAGGTTTCGATCTCCAGGTCTTGAACCATTTTTCGGATTCGCTGTGCTGTTTGAGCACCGTTTCGGGCATTGCTGTCCGGAAGCAGGATCAGGAACTCTTCACCGCCGTACCTTCCGACCAGGTCGTTTTCTCGAACAGCCTCGCAGAGGCAATCCGCCAGGCGGCGCATGACCGCATCACCGGTTTGGTGGCCGTATGTATCGTTTACATTTTTAAAGTGATCGATATCGAGCATCAATACGGAAACCGGATGTCCGTAGCGCCGGGATCTGGAGATTTCCCGGTCCAGGAGCTCCAATATATGTTTGCGGTTCAATAGCCCGGTCAGACCGTCGGTAATGGAGAGCTGATGCAGTTCCTTGTTGGTTTCGACAAGCGCTTTGTTGGCGTCGGAAAGCTTTTCTCTGCCATATCTCAGGCTGGATACCATGTGATTGAAAACCTGCGTTAGATAGCTCACTTCGCTGAGCCCGGTAACGGGTATGTCCACATCCAGGTTCCCGCCGGCCACCCGGGCGGCCTCCTTGCTCAAGCGCCGTACCGGTCGCACCAGGGCATGGCCGAACAAGTAGGCCAGCAGACCGATGCTGAGCATCAAACCGCCAACCAGCGCGGTGGTGATGCGGCGCAGCAGGACGAGCTCGGCATAGGCATTCTTATGTTTCATCTGGGTCACCATGACCCAATCGATGGAGGCAATGGGGGTGGCCATGCCCACGACATAGTGTTCACGGAAATCGGTGTAGCTTGCGGGCATCGCCGATGGGCCGTTCATGCTTTCCGGCATCCTGACAGATAGATTTGAGCGCAGCATCTCTTTTGACAGCGGTTGTGAGCTTGTCAGCAGGCGGCGCTTTGCGTCAACCAGATACATTTCATCGATTCCGCCCACCGCATGGTGCTGCAGAATCGAACCGATGGAGTCCAAGTTGATTTTTCCCGCCAGATAGCCGAGTACGCGGCCGTCACCGGTTTTGATTGTCTCGGTGATTATCAGGTATTTCAGACCGGTTCGTCGGTCGAAGAAGGTTTCGGCATTGATGGGCTGAGTTGCGGCCATTTGGCCTTTCCAGCGTTCAGGACGCATTAAAGTCGAATCATCCTCTGCACTGGTAACCATTAGTGTGCCGTCCAAGCTGATCAGGATCAATTCATCGTACACGGCAAATTTATCGCATACCGATTGCAGGTATCCTTTGATCGGGCTCGACTTTGTCATGAAGTCGCTTTTCATGGTTCGCCCGACGGTCGGATGCGTGATATTTTCAGAAATCACATAGGAACTGGCAAATACGCGAAGGTCATACAACCGTTCCTTAAGCCAGAGGTCAAGTTTCCCACTGGCCTGGACCGTGGCATTTCGCATCGTGTTGGTAATCTTGGCTTGCAGCAGTTTACTGTTTTGCAGATAGGAGAGACCGCCCAGAATCAGAGAGGGGAAGATAGTGGCAAGCAACGCAAAGATCAGAATTTTTGTTTTGATGCTCTGAAGCTTGGAAACTTTCAGGAATTCTGTCGTTGGTTCTTTGTTCGATTCCACCGTTACCTCGATTCATTAATGGCAGATGCCTGAGCCTTGTAAATTGGCTGTTTCTGTCAAGGCGCCGGTATCTGCAAGTGCATTGTCGCTTTAAGTTCGCGGAATTTATTTTTTCCACGAACCCTAAATCTCACTGAATCAAGCAGCAATTAATATGCCAGGATATTTCGGAATTTTTTTGCGGAAAATGAGGGGCATTCAGCCATTAAAATGACTGAGTCAATCCGGATTTAATCCGGAAATAACGCGCTGTCCGGGTGAAATTGCCAAAATTATTTTAACACCGTCAACAATTCCTGTTCCGCAGGAACAGCGGGCAGGATGGGCATTTCTATCATTCTGATAGCAGGGGCTGTCGTTTCGAAATGGGGATGACTCTCATCGCACTGGAAAAGGCAATCATGTAGAAAGTTTCGGGAAGATCATTTTAAAGGTCGCACCTTTCCCGGCCTGGGATTGCAAGACCAGCTCGCCCTTCATTTTTTCCATAAACCGCTTGACCATGGGAAGCCCCAAACCGCTGCCTTCGGTGCCTTTCGTGGTGTAGAAGAGCTCGAAAATCTTGTCGCGTTTTTCAGGTTCGATTCCGCATCCGTTATCGCTGACGCTGACGATCAACTGTTTCTCATCCTCGATGGTGGATGTGATGGTAATTTTTCCATTCTCGCGATCGCCGATCGCATAGATGGCGTTGACCAGCAAATTCAGCAGGGCCCGTTGAAATTGCGCCTTGTCCATGATCCATTTGGGATTTGACGGTGAAAGGTTCAATTCGGTTTGGATTTGGTCATTGGCCAATCCATGTTTGAAAAAATCAAAATTGCCTTTGATGAGTTTGTTGATATCGATGGACTTGAGCTTAATCTCGTGGTCTTTGGCATATTCCAGCATGTCGGCGGAAAGATTGTTTATCCGGGCAAAGCTGGCTTCGATGCGCCGCCAGCTCCGATCGATTTTTTCATTGCCCATCCGACGCAGATGCATTCCCATTAGATCGACGGCATTCTGGTTCAGGGTGATCAGGTTTCGGATATTGTGCGAAAGGTTGCTGATGGTCATTCCGATGGCGGCCATTCGTTCATTGACAATGGCCTGTTCCTGCAAGCGGATATTGTCGATACACAAGGCCAGCTCGTTGGCCACCGCTGCTGTGAAGGCGGCATCATCCTGGGTCAAGGGCTCGAGTATGTCACTGGAGTCGGCGTAGATGAGGCCTGTTACATTATCTTCGCTCGTAATGGGGACACAGATGATGGAATTGAGGCTGTTGACACGGATCGATTCGGATTCGTCGAATCGCTGATCGTCCAATACATTCTGGCTGACCAGCGCCATTTTCTCGCTCAACACCCAATCCATGACCGTGCGGCTGATTCGAATGGCGCCGGCCTCACTGCGCTCTTCCCGATGTTTCAGGGCTTTGATT
>JASFGJ010000554.1:0-3234 GCA_050123815.1 Desulfobacteraceae bacterium | reverse complement strand
GTGTCTATCATTGTCCTCCGGATCACTGACAACCTTAACAGGAGCCCCATCCCGGGCCTGCTCATTGCCAATGGATAAAACCGTTCCCTTAAAACAGGCAACCCCCTCGTGGTAGGCCATAAAATCTCTCGACGGATCCACTATCTCATGGTTGCCCAATATCGGCTCATATTGAAACCCCTTAGCGGAAAGAAAGGTTCTTGCCCGTTTTAAATCTCGATCCATCATCACACCTTCAGTTGTATTTAAAACACCGAATACCACAGCGCTCGGACCGAAGTCCAGCATGGTGCTGGGATCGATTCCGCGGATCCGACTCGACCAAATCCCCCTACTGCCATGACTCCTACAACTCAGCAAGCCAATCGGCCGACCGGCCAAACCGGCCAAACCAGCCAAACCGGCAAACCGGCAAACCGGCAAACCAATGTACGTGTATCGCATTGTAAGTAAAGAAAATTTTACCCCGATAACTTAGTTGACGGCCGGTGATTTGTACGATATATTTATGTTGCTAATGTATTAGCAACAATTGACCGATATAGAGGGTATGATGACGGATCACGACAAACTCAAACAGCTGGGCTTTTCCCAATACGAAATCAGCTGCTACCTGACCCTGGCGGCGCATCATCCCATCAACGGATCACAGCTCAGCCGCATGTCGGGCATGGCACGATCACGGGTTTATGATGTCCTGCGCAACATGGTGCGCAAAGGGTATGTCATGGATGTGGGAGACGGCAAATATGTGCCGCTGCCCCCGGAAGAGCTTTACAAACGACTGCAGCATCAATTCGATGAGGGGTTGGCGGCGCTCAAGTCGCAGCTCAACGGCGCATCGGCCGATGCGAGCTATGAGTTCATCTGGATGATCCGGGGCTATGAACGGGTCATTGCCAAGGCTAAGGAGATGATCGGCCGCGCCGAGCAGGAGATCTATGTCCGTCTGTTCCCGGACTCGGCCGACCGCCTGATCCCCGAGCTACTAGCGGCGCAATCGCGAGGCGTCGGTGTGCGCTTCATTGCCATGGGGCCGCTGCCCGATGTTTTTGATATCCAGGTGGCTCATCCGGACGCACTGCAGATCGGAGAGACCATCGGTGGACGATCCTTCGATATCATCACGGATAAAGCCGAAGCATTGGTGGGCATTTTCGAAAAAAATCTGGCCGACAACTCCCCCATCAACTGGACGCGCAATCGCTGGTTTGTCGTCGCAAACCGAGACAGCCTGCGACACGATTTTTATCATTGCTTTCTGGAGAAGATCGTCGATCGCAACGAGCCGCTGACTGCTGATGAGAAATCGATCTACGCCTTTATCAAAGCGGATAACTGACCATAGGAGGTACCGATATGTTCGATGCAATTGTACCCGATTTGACGGATGGATTTTCGACAATACCCGACAACGCCGTTCATGAAATGGAAGAGCGCTACGGTGCCCATCACTATCAACGTCTGAACCTGGTGATTCGCAAGGCATCGGGCTGTTGGCTGACCGATATTCGCGGCAAAAAATACATGGATTGCCTGGCGGCCTATTCGGCAGCCAATCTCGGGCACCATCACCCGGTACTCGTAGACGCACTGACAAAGGCCATGCAGGGCCACTATGGATCGGTCGTTTCCAACGTCGCCTACACAGACCCACTCGGAATATTTCTGAAAGAGTGCGCCGGTTTCGCTCCCCAAATAGCGCCCAGATTCGGAGCGCATGGCAATAAAGTACTGCCCAAAAACGGCGGTGTTGAATCGGTAGAAACGGCTGTCAAGACGGCCCGCTATTATGGATGGAAGGTCAAAGGCATCGACGACGGCAAACAGGAAATCATCGTTTTCGATCGAAATTTCCACGGTCGCATGGTTACGACGGTCTCCTTTTCATCGACCCGGAAATACCGGGAAGGATTCGGACCGTTGACCCCCGGCTTTGTTTCGGTTCCATTTGGCAGTCTGGAGGCCGTTGAACTGGCCGTAAGTCCCAACACCTGCGGCATCCTGGTCGAACCCATGCAGGGTGAAGGCGGAATGAACGTTCCTCCTTCCGGATTTCTCAAAGGGCTGCGTCAGATCGCCGACCGGCACGATCTGCTGCTTTTGTTTGATGAAATCCAAGTCGGGCTCGGGCGCACGGGCAAGCGCTTTTGTTTTGAACACGAGGCCGTGATCCCTGACGGGCTGATTTTGGGCAAAGCCCTTTCCGGCGGCATGGTGCCGCTGTCGGTATTTATCACCAACGCGGTCATCATGGACGAAGTGTTTGGGCCGGGCTCCGATGGCTCGACATATGGCGGCTACCCCCTGGCTTGTGTCGCCGGTATTACCGCTATGGACATTTTCAAAAAAGAGCAATTGGCGTTGCGAGCCGCCCAACAGGGCGAGCGCCTGATGCGACGCCTCCAGTCGATAGCCAAACGATCCCCGCACATCAAAGAGGTGCGCGGCAAGGGTCTGTTTATCGGTATCGAGGTCAATCAAGGCAACGCCATGCAATTTTGCCGGGAGCTCCTGAAACTCGGCATGCTGGCCAATGACAGCCATGGGCACACGATCCGAATATCACCGCCGCTGGTGATCAACGATAACGAACTCGATTTTATGACGGAGCGACTCGAGCGGGTGCTTTGTGATTAAGGGCGATTCAACCATTTGACAATTTAACGAATTTTTAGAACGGCCTTGACATTTGTCGGGTGACCCGCTATATGGTTCGTATACGAAGGATGAACCATGGCCCCTGTCCCTCACAATATTCCCGACTGTACCATTTTTTTACTAGCCAAGGCCTATCAAAAAGCCCACGGGCAGTTTAAAGCGCGGCTGCGTCCGTTCCATTTGACCAACCTGCAGCATCTGGTTCTTGAAGGCCTTTGGTATGAGGAGGGCGTAACGGCGGCGGAACTCGGTAAATTGCTGGTTCTCGATAAAGCAACCCTTTCCGGTGTTCTGGACCGCATGGTTGAATCGGGCTGGATCCGAAAAGAACGTGATCCCGACGATGGACGCGTATTTCGCATCTATCCGTCTGAAAAAGCAAACCAGATGAAAGAAGAGTTGATCGCCCTGCGCGTAGAAGCCAATGAAAAAATGCTGGAAAGCTTTAATGCAGAAGAAAAAGTTCTGTTCAAACGATTGCTGCGAGATTTGACCTAAGGGCAAAGCGATGATTTTTGACCTGGTGGTTTGCATGCTAACCAATTTAGATGCCCGTTATGATCACCGTGCGCC
>JASFGJ010000553.1:0-3235 GCA_050123815.1 Desulfobacteraceae bacterium | reverse complement strand
AACTTCCGGAACACCCGGTACAGCCGACGCCCAAACCGACGCCGCGACCCGAAGCGAAAGGCAGGCCGGCACATCCTGCCGCAGCGCAGCCGACGGGAGTTGCCGTGCCACCGCCCAAGGAAGCCCGGGTCAAAAAGAAGGGCAAGCGAAAAAGCGGCCCTGCAGACGAGGGCTTGCCGGAACAACGGCGTTTTAAGAAAAAGACCGCTTTCCGAAACAAAGCCGTTGTTGAAGGCGCAGACCTCTATTCCGGTCGGCAACGATCACGCAAAGGGCGCAAGGGCGGCAAATCAAAAATTTCCGCCACGGCCCAGAAAACCCAGATCACAACGGCAAAAGCGATCAAACGGCGGGTTAAGATCGATGAAACCATTGTCCTGGCGGATCTTGCCAAACGAATGGGCATCAAAGCGGCGGACATGATTGCCAAGCTGATGGGCATGGGGGTTATGGCCACGGTCAACCAGACCATTGATTACGATACCGCTGCCCTGGTGGCCGCTGAATTCGATTACGAGATTGAAAAAGCCGTCTTCGAAGAGGAGACCATCCTCAAGGTAGCCAAAGAAGAAGATCCGGACAAACTCGAACATCGCCCGCCGGTGGTTACCATCATGGGACATGTTGATCATGGGAAAACATCTTTGCTGGATGTCATTCGCAAATCCCGTGTTACGGAGGGTGAAGCCGGCGGCATTACCCAGCACATCGGGGCCTACCTGGTCACCACGCCAAAGGGCAAGATTGCGTTTCTCGATACGCCGGGCCATGAGGCTTTTTCGGCCATGCGTTCCCGTGGAGCCCAGGTGACCGATCTGGTAATCCTGGTGGTTGCTGCCGATGACGGCGTCATGCCGCAGACCGTGGAAGCGATCAACCATTCCAAGGCAGCGGAAGTTCCGCTCATCGTGGCTGTCAACAAAATCGACAAACCGGGCGCTGATCCGGACCGGGTCACGCGTCAACTGGCTGAAATCGGTGTCGTTCCAGAGGACTGGGGGGGTGAAAATATCTTTGTCCACGTGTCGGCCAAGGAGCAGACCGGCATCGACGACCTGCTGGAAATGATCCTACTGCAGGCTGAGATGCTCGAACTCAAGGCCAACCCGGACAAACTCGCTCTGGGACATGTGGTGGAAGCCAAACTTGACTCCGGGCGCGGAGCTGTGGCTACCGTTCTGGTAAAGGAAGGAACGCTCAAAGCAGGCGATCCAGTGGTTTGCGGCGTCCATTTCGGAAAAGTCCGTGCCTTGCTGGACGATTACGGACGCAAACTGGATAATGCCGGGCCGTCCATGCCGGTGGAAATCGTCGGGCTCTCAGGAGTTCCCATGGCCGGCGATGAAATGGTGGCGGTTGATGACGAAAAGGATGCCCGGCAAGTCAGCCAGCACCGGCTTCAAAAACTCCGATCGAAGGAGCTGGCCAAGACCAGTCGTTTAAGCCTGGAAAAGTTGTATGAGCGCATGCAGGAAGGTGAAGTCAAGGATCTCAATCTGATCATTAAAACCGATGTGGACGGATCCCTGGAAGCCATTCGCGATTCACTGACCAAGCTGTCCAATGAAGAAGTCACGATCAACATTCAGCATGCCGCAACCGGCACCATCACCGAGTCGGATATTTTTCTGGCTGCCGGTTCAGATGCCATTATCATCGGCTTCAACGTACGGCCCAACGCAAAAGTTCAGGAAATGGCCAACGAGGAAAATGTCGATATCCGATACCACAATATCATCTATAACGTCATCAAAGAGATCAAAGATGCCATTGTAGGCTTGATGAAATCGACATTTGAAGAACATATCCTTGGACGAGCGGAGGTACGCCAGGTCTTCCATGTGCCCAAGGTCGGAACCATTGCCGGATGCTACGTCACCGATGGCAAGATGGAACGCGGCAAGCTGACGCGTTTGCTTCGAGACGGCATCGTAACCTATGATGGAAAGAACAACAGCCTGCGCCGCTTCAAGGATGATGTGAAAGAGGTCCAAAGCGGTTATGAATGCGGTATCAGTCTGGAGAACTATAACGACATCAAGGTCGGCGACGTGATTGAAAGCTACTACATGGAAGAGATTCGACCGGAAGTTGATTGATGCCCAGGCGATCTTCAACCAAAACCAATATGGTTGTCGGAACAGGCACGATGACGTTCCGACTCCACGATTGCAGGTCACTGAAAGCCAAACGCAGCGTTGTGAAATCCATCATCCACAAGATGCGCAACAACTTCAATGCTTCGGTGGCGGAAGTGGGGGCCAATGACAGCTACTACCGGGCGCAAATCGGATTTGCAATGGCCGGTTCGGATCATCAAGTGATGAATGCCAAAATCGACAAGATGCTGAACATGGTAGACGACCTGGGACTGGCTGAAATGATCGACACAGAGATCGAAATTATCCACATGTAAGGGCCGTGGAAAAATTCTGGACCATTAATGCATATGAAACCTTATTCCCGCAGCGACCGTGTCGCAGGACTCATTCAGCAGGTCCTGGCACAGCTGCTGCAAAAAGAGATTAACGACCCGCGGTTGGCCAACACGACCATCACGGCCGTCAAGATGAGCCGTGACTTGCGAATCGCTAAAGTATACTATGCCGCTGAAAAAGGCATTGAAAAGCAAAAAGCAGCCCAAGAGGGCTTCGAGCGAGCCAGAGGATATCTCAAACGGGAGTTGGCCCAGCGGCTTGAATTGCGCTACATGCCGGATTTAAAGTTTTTTTATGATGATGCGATCGACCGTGGAGCGCGGATCGAAAAATTGATAAAAATGGTAAAGGAAAATGATTAAGCAGCTCGTTAACCAGCTGAATAAAAGCCGGACCGTGCTGGTGGCATCGCATGTCAATCCTGACGGTGATGCGGTCGGAGCACTGCTGGCATTGGGGCTGGCGCTTAAAAGCATGAACAAAGGAGTGTGTGTCTACAATCAGAGCGCCATCCCCGCAGTCTACCGGTTTCTACCATCTGTCAGCACCATCGGCCAAACCGTGGCCATGCCGCTGGAGTACGAGGCCATAGTGGTCCTGGATTGTGGTTCCATTGAACGTCTCGGGACCATCGCGCCCGATGTCCGAAAAACCTCGATGATCATCAATATCGACCACCATATGACCAACACCCGGTTCGGTCATATCCATTTCATCGATCCCAATGCATGTGCAACCGCAGAAATCGTCTATCGGGTCATCAAAGCGTTATCCGTCAAAATTGATCGAACCATGGC
>JASFGJ010000552.1:0-3237 GCA_050123815.1 Desulfobacteraceae bacterium | reverse complement strand
GTTTGGATGACGACGACGATGGGTTTACCGATGGCGACGACTATGACTGTACGGAAACCGGTGACGAGTGCAGTAATGGATTGGATGACGATGACGATGGATTTACCGATGGCGATGACTATGACTGTACGGAAACCGGTGACGAGTGCAGTAATGGTTTGGATGACGACGACGATGGGTTTACCGATGGCGACGACTATGACTGTACGGAAACCGGTGACGAGTGCAGCAATGGATTAGATGATGACGACGATGGATTTATCGATGGTGATGATTCTGACTGTATATGAAGCTTGTGATTGGAATGGAATTTCGAACTGAGATAGAGCGAACCGGTGCAATTGAATACCGTCAAATTATTTTTAAATTTTACCGCATCCTTTACCAGGAAGATGAAATCAATGTTTTCATTTTAGCAATTATTCACGGGCAAAGGAGCATTCAAGACATATTGAGGCAAGGGATAATAATCAAATAAAGATTGAAAAAATTCATTAAAATACTTCATGCGGTACTTGCATTTGCGATCCTTTGCATCCACCTCTATTTTCTGATCAATATGGAGCATCTCCTTCCTAAAATGGCGGATGCTCTATCCGCTATATCTTTTGGCCCTAAAGGGAGGAGCCTTCGCCTCATTCTTTTCTTACCGCTGGTTTCTGCTTTTTTCTTTTTATTCCCCAAATGGCTTACAATACGATTTTCCAAGCGCACTCATCTCTTGGGAGAGCCTATTTTCACTGAAAGCGGCTGGTATTTTCTGGGATATTTGTTGATTTTTCTATACCTCGTGGTTTGTATGGGATTTGTATAATTCAAATTTGGAAAATGGCTTTTTAGTCCGCTGTAATTGGTAATCGGCTCGACAAAGAAATAGTAAAACCTGCATAATGGGATTGACACCATCCAGATGTGTATATACAATAAAAATATACACATTAATTAGAAACGGAGGTATGCTTCTGATGCGCACGAACATCGTCATAGAAGATGCCCTGATGAAGGAGGCCATGGCTCTCAGTGGCATCAAAACCAAGAAAGAGACTGTGGAGGCCGGTTTAAAGCTGTTGGTTCAATTAAAGAAGCAGGAACGGCTCAAAAGCCTGCGTGGCAAATTAAGGTGGGAAGGCGACCTGGAAGCCATGAGGTTGGACCATTGATTCTGGTGGATTCATCGGTATGGATTGATTACTTCAACGGCAAGCTGACATGGCAAACCGATTTGCTGGATCGAAAACTATCGGATGAGTTGTTGGTCGTCGGAGATCTGATTCTAGCCGAGGTTTTGCAGGGATTTCGATCCGACGAGGATTATCAAACAGCCAAATCATTCCTAAGCGCAATGATGTTTCGTCCAATGGGCGGATACAACATCGCCATCCAAAGCGCCGACAATTATCGCAAACTCAGAAAGTCTGGAATCACGGTACGCAAGACCATTGATGTCATCATCGCAACCTTTTGCATCGTTGAAGATTTAACGCTGCTGCATGATGATCGGGACTTTAAGCCCATGACAACTGTGTTGGCACTAAAGGCTTGCAGCCCGAAATAGCGCCCTTCCAAGATTTTTTATGGCAAATTCAGCGTAGCATCCTGCCCTGCCAGAATAACAGGTGTAGACGGAGAAGATGAGACGATGCAGCAGTTGCCGTTTGGGGCGTTGCGCAATTCGATACGCGTGCCGGAGATGATGGTGTAATTTCCTACGTTGCCGTCAGGCAGGCTCGCAATATCGCTGCCTTGGTTGGCGTCGTGTACATAGACCGTGGAACCGGAGTAGTTGTTTACAGCCATATCCAGATATTCGCACACATGGGCGGAGAGTTCGTTGCCTCCGATGTAGGCGGTCAAGTCGTCGAACGAGAGCACGGGGGGGTTGCGCAGGTAGTTGGGATTGCCGTTGGCATTGTTGCCCTGATGGGTGCCGGCGGTAAGGGCGTCGAAAGCATTACCGTTGCTGTCGGCATCCATGGGGCCGGCGCTGACCAGTACCGCGGCCACGCTGAAGGCGGTGGCGGCGCCGTCGGCGTCCACCACCAGCGGCCGGATCGTCAGGCCGGTGCGCAGCGCACTGCAGGTCGCGGTGCGGCTGGTGGCCAGATTGGCGTTGATTTCATATCGCAGATTTCGTTTGTAGGCGTCCGACGGCGCAATTTGGAGCGTCAGATAGGGCAAATTTCCCATGGCGGAGCCGCTGTTTTCCGCCCCGTCGGCATCGCTGTCGGCCCACGGCAGGCGTCCGTTGTTTGCGGCGTAGCTGACAAGCGCCGTTCGCACCTGCTGCAGGTAATCCACGGTGGCATTGCGGGCCTTGCGCTCGGTGAGCATGCGCATCAGACCGACCCCTCCCCCGGCCAGAATCCCGATGATGACCATCACGATGGCGATCTCGAGAAGGGTGAAGCCGTTGGCATTGGCTATGGGGGATCGGTATCGACGCATAGGGCGCTGTCTTCGATGTCTATTGAGCCGGCAACAGGGCCGCCGTTTCACGGCGCGCCTGTTGTCCATGGCCCAAGTGCCGGTGGTTTAGAACAACTGATAGAATGTCCCGACGTTGGCGCCGACATTGTAGGCGCCGCTGCCCACAATCGAGCCGGAGTTCCAGACACCGTCGTCATACTTGGTATCGATCTCCAGGCAAACCTCCCCGGGCAGGTTGAAAAAGCGCAGATAATGCGCCGGAGGTGTATTGTTACCGGGAGGATTGACCCAGATAACATCCACGTCGTCGCCGAAGGCATGCTTGGGCAGATCCGACGCACCGTCATAGGTGCCGCTGATCAGGCTGGCAATGCCAAGATCGTTAAACACCTCAAAGCGTTCTGCGGCGCTGATCTGACCGGAACCGTCGAACTCATTGTCGTTGCCACCGGGAGGAACGGGGTCCAGGTTTTCATCTCCAGGGTAAACGCCGTACTTATCGTAGAAAGTCATGATCGCCGCCCGCAGCTCATCGCCCTGCTTGACCACGCGCTTGACCTTGGCGTTCTGGATCATGGCCTGGCCTTTGAGCACACCGCCAATGAGCAAGCCGATGATCACCATCACGATGGCGATCTCGACCAGTGTAAAACCGGCCTGATCTTTTTTTATTTTATGCAATTTCAACATGATAACGCCTCCATTTTAAAAATGCTATTGTGTGGGTTGGTACCATAGCCTCAAGGCCGCGAATCGCCCGATGCGATGTGGATCTTATCTTATCTAACTTATCGACCCTAATACCCCGAA
>JASFGJ010000551.1:0-3254 GCA_050123815.1 Desulfobacteraceae bacterium | reverse complement strand
CCTCCCAAAAGCCTTTTACGCCATTTTCCTTGGAAAAACGTTCGTCGTCCAAATCCGTTATGGCGCCCGCCTGCCGGCTGAGGAGTTTTTGCGGCCTTGTCGATGAAATTTCAAACCCGCGGGGTATCTCGATCGTTATCCTCTCTTCCGGAATAACGATATCAATATCGTAAACAACACTGACTTTCCGGGCGACAACCATTTTTGGATCGCCATAATGTCCGGCGGGTTCGCCTTCATCATAAATCAGGTTGCTGTTTATATCCCTATATGCAAAGACATAGTAATCTCCCTGGGCAACCAAGAGTTCATACTCACCGGAATCATGTAAAACAGAATAATGGGCGATCTTTTTTGGTTCACCCATTGCGCGGGCGGCGACAATAATGGGCCCGCTCCCCTTGCATTTTGCGTGAATACGCCCGACGATGCTTGTTGCTTCCAGACCTTTGTTTACTTCTTTTTTTAGTTTTACCAACGCACAACCCGTAGCGATAAGGCATGTTACGATAAAAGTGATGACCATTTTTTGAGAAATCGATGGTTTGATTGCCTTCAAGCTATTAATAAAGGACGTTAATGATTCCATTTTTTCCTTCTCTCCAAGATAATAAACAACAGCTATTATAGGGAAATTCCCACTTTGCGCATGATCCTGGACTACGCTCCCCAACTGGTGAGCATTTGCTCATATCTGAGCCATCATCAATACCATAAATATCTGATAAGTCAATTAATCGAACTGCATTTCACAGAGGGACAATTCATAAAATAAGAACATACCCAAGCCAATGTCATTAACTTAAGCACTTGATGCTTTTCAAATCTCTTTTCGGGGTCGCTATCGGGATCGGGATCGAACCTGTTGGTATGATAGTTCTTTTCGATTTCGATAGCGATCCCGATAGCGATTTCGATCCCGATTAAAACAACTTAGAAAAGAGCTATTTCAGGATAGAGACTCGCTAAGTTTTTAGGCCTCGGGCAGGATAGGGGAATTTTCAGCTTTTGTTGTCCCCATAAAAATGTGCTATCGTGGCCCCCCATGAAAAACAGACCCTCAAAAAAGAGCGCCCAAACGGTCGAGGACCTGCCTCGGCAGCACCTGGTTGCCGACCGCGAGGCGCTTGAGCGCATCTTCCACCGGCCCGATAGCGATCAGTCCAGGATGGTGCTCACCAAGTACATGGAGCAGATCCTGTTCGGCCTCCACGATTTTCTGCGGGAACATGTGGGCATCACGGAGGAGATGTCGCTCAAGGAGCTTTCGGCGCGGTTCACCTCTTCGGAGATTGCCGGAACCCCGGCCAAGAAGCTGACCGACGTGATTTCAGAGATCATCGAATCCATAGCGCCCCATGCGGTCAATGTCTCTTCACCGTTTTTTATCGGTCACATGACCTCCGCCATCCCGTTTTTCATGGTTCATTTGAATACCATCGTCACGGCCCTGAACCAGAACCCGGTCAAACTGGAAACCTCCAAGGTGGTGAGTGTCTACGAACGCCAGGTCCTGGCCAAGATCCATCGCCTGTTGTTCGGATTCGATACCACGTTCTATGATACCCACATCCAGAAACCGGAAAGCACGCTGGGATCGTTTGTGGAAGACGGAACCCTGGCCAATCTTTCCGCCCTGTGGGTGGCCAGAAACCGGTTGTTTTCGCCTTCGGCAGGCTATGCCGGAGTCGAAAAACACGGACTGGCGGCGGCCATGTCGGACCGCGGCATCCGACGGGTGGTGGTGCTCGCATCCGAGCTTGGGCATTACTCCATTGGCAAAGCCGCCGGTGTGTTGGGGCTGGGAAATGATGCCGTTGTTCCCATCGCCGTGGACCAGGACAACCGCATGGATATTCATGTTCTCAAACAAACTCTGCAAAAATTTGCGGGGGATCCGGAGACCGTTGTCATGTGCGTCATCGGCATTGCCGGCACCACCGAGACCGGCACGGTGGATCCGCTAAATGCCATCGCGGATGTCTGTGCCGAGCACCAAATTCACTTTCACGTGGACGCCGCCTGGGGCGGGCCGGTTTTGCTGTCAAATCAATACCGCAGCCTTTTGCGAGGCATCGAACGGGCCGATTCGGTGACTGTCGACGGCCATAAACAGTTCTACCTTCCCATGAGCAACGGCATGGTCTTTTTCAGAGATCCCGGCGCCATGGATGCGGTGGCCTATCATGCATCCTACATCAATCGCCCCGGTTCGGTCGACTTGGGAATTCGATCCCTGGTGGGATCGCGCTGCGCCACCTCGCTTGTGCTGGGAAGTGCGTTGGACATTATGGGGGCAGGGGGGTACGCCCTGCTGATCGATCATGGTATTGACACGGCCAACGCCTTTTCCGAAGAGATTCGACGACGCCCGCTGTTCGAACTCGTTACGCCGCCCGAGCTCAATATTTTGACCTACCGAATCGTTCCGGGCGAGCGGGATGCAGCTCATGATTTTTTGAAAGAAATGGATGCACAGGAACGCCATCGTCAAGTGAACCGGATAAACGTCAGACTGCAGCGGCTGCAAAGGGAAGCGGGCAACAGCTTCGTATCCAGGACCACCCTGCGTCGGACCGGCCGCCCAGATACCGTGGTGCTGCGCGTGGTAATCATGAATCCACGAACGACCCCGGAAATTTTACGCTCCATCCTAGACGAGCAGGAATCCATTTACCACAATCAAATCGCTTCGGCATTGCCTCTTTGATCATTAGGTAAACAGTTGCTTGAAATCACCATCTTCCAGAGACGGCAGGTGCGCCTCAATATCCGCTCGAATGGCTTCATACTGCGACGGAAGTTTAAGTGATTGACCGAGCCGGACCAGGGGCTCGTCCACCGCAAAACCCGGCGGATCGGTGGCGATTTCGAACAAAATGCCACCTGGCGTCGTAAAATAGATGGATCGGAAGTAGTTGCGATCCCTCACCGGTGTTACGGCAACGCCCATTTCATGGAGGCGCTGCTGCCACATTAGCTGCTCCTGGTCGTCCCGCGCGCGAAAGGCGATATGATGCACCATCCCGCCGCCGGCTCTGCCCGGCGCCGCTCGGTCGTCCAACACCACATCGTAGATGGTTCCCACTGCACTGTCTCCCTGCAGGCGGTAGCGATAACGTTTGCCTTCGCGGGCCTGCAGAGACATGCCCAAACCATCCACCAGGATGTCTCGAGGATCCGACGAAGGATGCAGTACCGCGGTGACGGAATGAAATCCGACAATGGCGTGCTGCAGGGGAATCGGCGATGGC
>JASFGJ010000550.1:0-3269 GCA_050123815.1 Desulfobacteraceae bacterium | reverse complement strand
CAACAAAGAGTATCCGCTAAAAGCGCAGGTGGTTAAACTGGGAGGATTTTCGGCCCATGCGGATAAAAATGAAATGCTGCGATTTCTCGGCAAAGCCAATCTGAATGTCAAGCGCATCGCCGTCGTCCACGGCGAGGAGGATCAAAGCCTGGCTTTTGCCGATCTTCTGAGACAAAAGGGATATGAGGCCGTGGTGCCCAAAGCGGGACAAACCATCATGATGAATTGAGAAAGCAACCAGTCTCACGGGCCCGTGTTCTATATAAGGATAACCTTGCCACAACCTGCTTATATGGTGCTTACCTTCCAGACAACTAATAATGCGTAAACATTTAAGGGCTATTTTGCCATGTTGAATATCGGATCGGCAACATCTCACACTGTACTGGCTGGAGAAATGGGGGGCACCATGAAAAAGCTTATCGACTTATCAACACTCAGTGCAAATCCGTTGGCAAACGCACTAATCCGCTTGGTCCGGCGGCCGGTCGAACGGTTGCTGGCGCTTGATCGCACCAACCGCTACTACGATCGCCTCTATCAGGCCATGACCTTGGGTGATCCCGACCGATGCGCATTTGAAACGTCGCTCGATATCCTTAAGGTGCGCTATCGCGTCAATGAACAAAATTTGAACCGCATACCCGAGAAGGGGCCCCTGGTGATGGTGGCAAATCACCCCTTCGGCGGCATCGAAGGTCTCATCCTTGGCGCACTGCTGCTGCGCAGGCGCAATGATGTCCGCATTTTGGGCAACTTTCTTCTCAAATACATCATCGGCGTTCGTGATCGTATCATCGCCGTCGATCCGTTTGGCAACAGTGACGCCGCAAAGGCGAACCGCAGCGGTTTGAAACAGTCCTTGGCGTGGCTTAAAAACGGCGGCGCGCTGATCACGTTTCCGGCCGGTGAGGTCGCCAGTTGGAAGTGGTCCGAGTCAAGAGTCACGGATCCCGAGTGGAACTCCCATATCGGCGCGTTTATCCGCTTGACCAAGGCCACAACAGTACCGGTCCATTTTCCGGGACGCAACGGCAACCTCTTCCACTTGATGGGCATGTTGCATCCCTTGCTGCGCACGGTCCTGCTGCCCCGGGAACTGATGAACAAACGACGAAAAACGCTGCCCGTTCACGTGGGCAGCCCCATTGCCTGGAAGCAGTTGGCGCGCTGCTCCGATGACGCCGCCATCACCAAATTATTACGCTTCAACACCGATATTTTGCAAGCCCGCACACAGCGCCACCCCCCAAGATTTAACGCCTTCGCCGCCGCTTCAAATCGACTGCATCACCAGGAGCCGATCATTGAATCCGAACCCGCCGATCGCCTGGCCCGGGAAGTCGGCCAACTACCCGATGAAAACCGCCTGATAGCCTGCGGTGATTTTGCCGTATACATCGCCCAAAGCCGGCAGATCCCCCGTCTTTTAAATGAAATCGGGCGGCAGAGGGAGATAACCTTCAGAGAGGTCGGCGAAGGAACCGGTCGGACCGTCGACCTGGATCGCTTTGACGATCATTACTTGCATTTGTTTTTGTGGAACCATGCCGCATCCGAATTGGTTGGAGCGTACCGCCTGGGATTGGTGGATCAAATCCTGAGTCAATTCGGGCCGAAAGGGCTTTATACCAGCGAACTTTTCCGATACAAACCCGAGTTTATCAGCCAGTTGAACCGGGCCATCGAGTTCGGACGATCCTTCATCCGCTCGGAATACCAAAAAAAATACAACAGTCTGATATTGATCTGGCGCGGCATCGGAGAATTCATCGGCCGCCATCCGCAATACCACATCCTTTTCGGACCGGTCAGCATCAGTCGGAATTACCACAACATGTCAAAAACGCTGCTGGTGCGCTTTTTGAAACGACACAATTTTCATCCGTCGCTGTCAGAGTATGTGCGGCCGCGCCGACCGTTTCGATGCCCGCGCATCGGCTGTATCGATCAGACCGCGCTGCTGAGCACCTTTCGGGATATTGACGATATCTCATTGTTGATCTCCGAGATCGAAAAGGACGGCAAAGGCGTTCCGGTTCTGCTCAAACACTACCTTAAGCTCAATGGCAGATTGCTGAGCTTCAATCTGGACAAAGCCTTTTCAAACGCCCTGGACGGCCTGCTGCTGGTGGATTTACGGCAGACCGACCCCAAAATCCTCAGACGCTTCATCGGACTGCAAGGCGCCGAACAGGTCTTAAACGGCGGTCAAATGCCACCCCAGCCGGACCCGGCAAACCTTGTGCTGAAGGAGTAGCTGTATCACGCACAAGCTGACACCCATGAAACCGACAACCATTATACTACTGATACACTTCGCAGCCGGCCAAACGTTCGCCCAGTAAACGGGCATTGGTCGTACCGAACAATATTATCTTTCTAAAACCGGTCTGGTTCTCAAAGGCTATGAACCGGTCAGCAACCACAAAGGCAAGGCCTTCAAGGGCAATGAACACATCAAGGCCAGCCATGATGCCATGCATTTTTATTTTATCTCTGAGACCAACCGCGAAACCTTTAAAAGCAATCCCAGAAAATACCTGCCGACCTATGGCGGCTGGTGTGCTTGGATGATGCTGGAAGGGGACGAAGTGGCCATCAATCCCAAGCGTTATAAAATCTTCGACGGGAAAACCCATTAATTTTATGATGATTTTCTTGGCACCCCCTGAAGGAGTGGAATAAAAAAGCAGAGAAGAGATCAGAAGTCGAATTAGTTAAACTTGCCGATGGACAGTGGCGCAAGCATATCAAGTCGAAATTAAGATTTTATGGTTGGTGGTACCGGATTCTGGATTCTAAATCCACATACTAGGATAAGCTCCATGAAACAGAAATTGATGTTTCCCAATCTTTTCAACCCCATTCGAACCGATCGATAGAAGGCGAAAAACTGCAAGATGGGTTAAAAATGACTTGAATTCGGTTTTACTCATTACTTAAGGATGGGTACCATGATGACGATATAGCGCAAAATCCATTTGCAACAGGTTTACTCAGTGCGGTATAAATAGCAGTGGTATCATCGCACCTGTTAGACTTGGTTCATCCGTCTAAAATGGCGGTATGGCTGAAAATTGCGTTCAGTATTCAAAAAGCCCCTCCATAGCAATTTTTAGCACAACCGCCTAAAATTATTTCTAACTTGTTGGGCCGAATCTCATTTTTGCCAATAGCTCTATGGATCAGTTATCGAGGATGGAATTTAAAACGGGTATATATGGAAAACCTATCTCTGATTTTTCCATATTTTGTCAATAATATCG
>JASFGJ010000549.1:0-3290 GCA_050123815.1 Desulfobacteraceae bacterium | reverse complement strand
AAAAAAGCTTCGCTGTTTGTTATGTTCCGGGCTGCTTAAAAAATCGGCAATGATCCGGTTGAGATTGAGCACACTGTGGTTGGACACCCCCCGCCTGGCTAGTGTCAGCAAATCTTCGACAATGGTCGCGGCCTTTTGCCCCGAGCCCCTGATCAATTCCAGTGGGTTGCGCAGATCGCTCTCTTCGGGCAGTTGCATCAATAAGAGATCGGGATAGCTGACAATTCCACTGAGAATATTGTTCAAATCGTGGGCCACTCCCCCCGCTAGTGTGCCGATGGCCTCCATTTTCTGCGCTTTATGAAGACGGGCTTCCAGTTGCTGCATCTCTTCCATAGCCTGCACTTGATCGGTGATGTCTTTGGCCACAAATACGGTGCCGCATAGATCCCCTTGCACATCCCGCAGCCGAGTCGCCGAGAGCATAATGGTCGTTTTCGTATTGTGCCGTGTATTCAACTGCAGCCGAATATTGTGGATGGATTGGTCGATCAGTTGCTCTGAGAGTTCTGTCGGCTCTGCGGTTTGATCGGCTGCAAAGTACTGGTTGACGTTTTGCCCTTCCAATTCCTGGCGTTGATACCCGAGCATCCGGCATGCCGCATGATTAACCCTTACGATTGTGCCTTGGAGATCGCATAGGATCAGCAGGTCGCCGATGGTGGTCAATATATCGTTGGCAGCCATCGCCGGCGTTATGGTCAGGAATTTGTATCGGACCAAGGCGTATGTTAACCCGGCGGCCCATAACAAGGTGATCAAAGGGCCCAACGGTGGAATCGATCGTATCCTGAGCAGTGGCAGAATAACGTCGGTAGCGAAACCGATGATCAGGCATGCACTGATAACATAAAACAGCATGCTTGCAAGCGACTGAAAAACTCTTCGCCGGCTGGCGCGTGCATATCGGGCCAACAGGTACAAAGTCCACCCAATAAATATCAGGTAGTAGGCATAAAAAAAAGTGCTCCAGATTGAGTTGGCAAAGGAGTGGGCCCATCCATAAGGGAAGCGCTGCAAATCATCGATGATCAGCCATTGCCATTGAGCTGTCAATAAAACCATAAACGGCCCAATGGTCAGGGCCTGAAACCATGCTTTGTTCAGATGGCTCTCACGTCCGGTAAAAACAAGCGCAAAGCGTAAAATTGTCACCGGCAGCCCTATCCAACCCACCGCACCCAATTGCAGCCACAAGCGGGCGCTTTGATAGGGTGTCCCTGGAAATTGGATGATCATATGTTCCAGGCTCCATATCGCCATACACAACATAACTCCTGCGCATTCATGGTTCAGACGCTCACGCGGGTTGATGGCAATGACATAGATTCCCAGGTAAACCAGGGAAGTAAAGGTAAAAATATGCAGGGCGGAAAAGATTAGCATCAACACATTGCTCGCCTGCGATCCTATGATTCCAGATTCGGTCTAATAGCAGGCACCTGAATTATTATCGGTCACTTTGTGGATGGCATGAGGGGATTTTGGCGGGGTTTAAATCTGAATGTTCGAAAAGATCGCTTTATGACCCATGCCGCAAAGCGATCTTTTCGAACATCTGCACCAGACCTGCGCCCAGGGTATAGATGGACTCGATGGGCAGGTTCTGTTCCGCATTGGCATCGAAGAACAGATTGAGACTTGAAGCGAGCCCCTCTTCCGGTTTCCAGTAACAGACAAGGATCGGCACTTTTGGCAGGGGGCGCAATACCAGCGAGATATCGGCCTGGTAGTGGTTGGATGTTTTTCGACCGTTGAATAGACGGACCATATCTTCGAAAAGTGCGGGATACGTGTCGGCCACACGCTTCAGGGGCTTTTCGCAGCGGTGCTCGAAAAATTGCGCCCAATCATTTCCATGCGGCAATTCTCGCATGGGCACCCATTTTTCTGCTTCCGGGACGCCTTTGCTGTACAGGATGTAGTTCAAAACGGGCCCGGCGACCCATACATGGACATGAATGTCCGAATAGAGATTCCCTTCGGTATCGACGCTGAAATTCTTGCCCATAATCCTGAGGGTCAATCGCCCCTTTTCGAACGGCGCACCGATGCGGCGCGCGGCTTCCCCCAGATCCAGGGCTGCCACCTTGGATTTCAGCTCCGACATGGCGGCTTCCTGGTCCGCTTCGATCCGGGATTGCCGTCTCGGCTCGCGGGCGTGGCGCCGGACAATGTCTTGATCAAGCTGGGGGCAGTCGCCAAGCTGCTTCTGTCCTTTGAACACCGCGGCGGCAAACGCCAGGCAGGTCGGCAGCTCGCACTTTTTGCAGTTGGATTTTTCCAGCAGCTTGAATATTTCCATGGCGTTTTTGAACTGGGTCATGGGGGTTGCCTTTTCTTTACTGAGCGGCCGTGTGTACACCGTTGTTCTCTGCCAGGGTTGCGGCCTCCACCACCATGGAGGCCGGCACAAGTTCGACCTTTTGTTTTATCACAGGCATAAATTCGGACAACACGTTGTGGGTGATTGGATGGGGGTGCGCGATTCCCACGGCAAACCCCTGTTGTTTCGCGCGTTCGATTAATTGGTCCAATTGGCCGCGGATGAAGCGTTCGTTCTCAAAATGGTCGATGAAAATGTCGCGCTCGGCAAACGGAAGTTGCAGCAGTCGCGCTGACGGCCTGCCAACGGTCTTTGCGGTGGTGCGGCTGTCGATATAGTAAAGTCCCCGCTTTTTCAGTATCGAGAAGATCTGGCGCATGTGCACAGAAGATTCGGAAAGCGCAGACCCCATATGGTTGTTGACTCCTTTGATGCCGGGTATCAAATCGAGGTCGATAGTCAGCTGTTCAATCAGCTGATCCGGTGTCATTTGAAACAGCAAGGCGCCCGGACCGGGATTGACAGACGGGAACTCGCTGGGCTCCATTGGCAGATGCAGCATGATTTCATGGCCCTTGGCTCTTGCGTTGGCGGCAAGCTGCTGGCTGAAGGGACCATGCGGTAACACGGAAAGCGTCAGCGGCGCATCCATATCGATAAACTGCTGAGCCGCCGCCCGGTCATAACCGATATCGTCCACGATGATCGCCACCAAGGGCGGCTGATCTCCGGGCAGGGTGCGAAGTTTGGTCAACGGTTTTGGTGGCACCGCTTTGTGCGAAAACACTTCGTAGGTCGGAGTAATTTGCTGACGGACCGGCGGCGGCGGGCTGATCGCATCGGGAGCGATGCTGGCCGGCGTCCGCTTGATGAACAAATGCGCCAGGACAGCCGCCAGCAGCACCAGCAGGATCAGCAGTATCAAGCCACCGCAGATTTTGACAATCTGCGTCGTCAGGTCCGG
>JASFGJ010000548.1:0-3296 GCA_050123815.1 Desulfobacteraceae bacterium | reverse complement strand
ATCTTCATTCATGCTTTCGGTAACATGTTTAGGCAATGCAATCGTAGCCTTCTTTTGGTATCTTCAGCAAAAATTATTAGACAGAACCGGTAGCGCTATTTCTTCAGTTCACACAAAAATAAAACTAATTTTTGCGGCCACGGTGTTTTCATTGTTACTTCTATTAGGGCTTAATATGATTGCCTTTCATGGAACGCTGCCATGGAAGCAGTCTGCGTGGCTCGAACAAAAAGCAGTCTCCTGGACGGATGCGGTGATTCGTCATTTTGCATTTGCTGATCTAAGCCACAAAGTGATCGCAAAAGAACCGGAAAGTGAACAACTTTATTGGATCGATCTGGAGAAAAGACACCTTGAAGGGGCGAATCTCGCCATGGCTAAATTAAAGCGGGCAAACTTAAAATTCACACACTTGAAAAATGCATTCCTGCAACAGGCAGACCTGGAGCAGGCCGATCTCAGGGGAATTAATGCAAGCGGAGCGGATTTTACCGGAGCGAACTTAATCGAGGCGAAATTTGTTGAGGCAGATTTAAAAGGCGCAGATTTTTCAAATGCCAATCTGCGGGGCGCCCAAATAACAAATGCAGTGCTTGAGGGGGGCGAGTTTAGTTTTGCGAATTTATCGGGTGCCTATTTAACTGGATCCAGGGCCCGTGGCGCTAATTTTTTTAATGCGAACCTTCAAAATGCCTTCATATACGCGCTCCAGGGAATCAAGGCCGAGCACATTCGGCGGGCCAGCAACTATCCTTTGGCATACTATTCGGCTGATTGGGTTGTACGACTCGGTTTACCCCAAAATCACAATGCCTTGGTGGAGACAAAGCAATTCTCCAACTATAACTTCAAATCGGCGTCTCTCAACGATGCAGACTTTTCTGGTGCAAACCTGACCTACGCCCTATTTGACGGCGCTTATCTGAGGCGGGCGAATCTGCGAGGGGCGGATTTGACCGGAGCCGTCTTGTCCAATGCGGATTTCCAGGAAGCCGATCTATTGGGGATAAAGGTCACGAATTATGATCAATTTTCAAAGGTGAAAACACTATACAGAGCAAAGATGGATGTTGATCTAAGAGGCCGGCTCCAAACGCTATATCCTTATTTATTTATTGCACCACCGCTGAAAGCTGTAAAAACACCGAAGCGTAAATCCTGATTTATTGTATTTCAGCCAACTTCTGTGCTCAAATATCAAACAAGTAATGACAGGCACGACACCCTTGATCATCAGTTTGGGGTGTTTGCCCTTGCGCAGCCGGTCGAGTGCTGCCACGTTTCGACAAACGCGTTCAAAATCGGACCCTCTTCTGATTTTATTGTACATCTCCGCTGTCGCGCCGTCCATGGAAACACAGATCCAGTCGATTCCCGCCTCGATCAATGCTTTGGCCTTGACTTCGTTCAGCAGCAATGCGTTGGCCAGGTGCTCTTCACCCTTTCCGCCTTTTTATCCCGCTGGTTTTGAGCGGGAGACTCTGGAGCCCTCCGACTTTTGCAACGATAGGGTTCAGATTGCAGGCCAGAGAAGATTCGACTTGAAGCAGGCGCCATGGGCGTGCTTTCGGCCCGGGGCCGTGCAGGACCTTTTTAGTGCCCGCCTCCCTGCGATCCAGGGTGATGGTGGCCCATAAAGCCATTAAAAAAGCGGCGAGGCCGATCAGCACATTTTGATCTTCAATGTAGGCGAACGAGTGCCCATGGAGAAGTGATGCGGCCCTAATTTCAGCTGGCGGAGCACAATGCATCGATGGCGAAGAGAAGCCAACTCGCGATTATTGACTCACTTTGCGGAAATTGCTATAGATTCTCACAGCAATGTCCGGAGCTTAAACGCCGTGAATTCCTGCTGCAGCGCTGTCTCAGTTCTACGTGCCAATTGCCGTATTGACGCAACCGAGCTGTAAGGCCATGCTATTGAAGCAACAAATTGAAGATTGTTAGGGTAAGATACGATACGATTGTGTTTGGATCGCGCCAAACCTGTCAGAAAACAGGGCTGATGTTAAATCCTTTTTCGCAAAACAACCGATCCGGAGTTGCCGATAATAATCTGATATTAATGGTGATAATTGATTGATGATGTCATCTTGCCAAACGCCATTCTAAAGGGGAGCGGATCATGTTACCACTTATTTTTCTTTGCGGCATCGGCTTTATCCTGCTCTATTACGGCGCTGAATGGCTGGTCAAGGGGTCATCGAGTCTGGCTCGCAGTCTTGGGGTGACACCCATCGTCATCGGGTTGACGGTTGTGGCGTTCGGGACCTCCGCCCCCGAACTGGTCGTCAGCGTGGTCTCCTCTATAAAAGCCAAAAGCATGATCGCCGTCGGTAATGTCGTCGGCAGCAATATCTGCAACATCGCTTTGGTCCTGGGCGCATCAGCGCTGTTTCAGCCCATTTCCAGCCAGCGCGCTGTGGTTCGAAGAGATATCCCGCTGATGCTGGCGGTGTCACTCTACCTGTTGCTGCTGTCCCTGAATTCACAACTGGGTCGCCTCGAAGGCCTGACCTTGTTTGTCGGTGTTGTTGTCTATACCTTTATGAATTACTACTGGTGCCGCAAAGAGAGACCGGCGCAATGCAACCCCGGAAGCGACGCCATTGCAGGCGAGGTCGAAGATATCGGCTATATCGACAGCCGCGGCAGGCAGTTGGTGCTTGTCGGCGTGGGTATTGCCGGCGTGGTGGGCGGCGCGGAGATCGTGGTCGATTCCGCAGTAAAAATCATGACCATTCTCGGCGTTGGGGAGAAATTTATCGGGTTGACCATCGTGGCTTTTGGAACGTCGCTGCCCGAATTGGCCACATCGGTGGTGGCTGCGATTCGCAAAGAGATGGATATCAGCATCGGCAATCTGGTGGGCAGCAATGTGTTCAACATTCTCAGCGTGATCGGGGTGGCAGCACTGGTCAGGCCCATTCCAATTCCCGGAGGATTCTTCGGGTCCGGGTTGTGGCTCGACTATCTCGTCATGATGGGGACCAGCGCAATGCCTTGGCTGATGATGCGCAAGAGCCTGACCATATCGCGTGCCAACGGCGCCACCCTGCTGGCCTGCTATGTGACCTACCTGGGGTACTTGATCATCAAAGCGTAGAAAAGGTTTTGAAACCACTTCTAAAACGTGGTTTCAAAACCGCTTTCAGGTCATGCGACTCGGCGCCGGATTCCGGGATTTTCAGCATCGGTTTGCGCAGAGCGTGGCGGCTGAACCGCGTTTTGCAGCTCCTCAATGATCTCTCCTTCAATGATTTCACGCTTGAGAAGCTCCTCGACATAGTGATCCA
>JASFGJ010000547.1:0-3323 GCA_050123815.1 Desulfobacteraceae bacterium | reverse complement strand
TGTTTTGATCCAGGCGCAGCACCGCGTCGTTGCGCAACACGATGCCGGCGCGGCTGTTGGCTTCGACCCGGATCCGGTCACCGACGAACAGGGTATCGTCCAGGCCCGCAGGCTGCCATTCGTCTCTGCGCTGGCGCTTGATCACGACATGACCCTGAATGGAAACAACGCGGCTTACCCACGACCTGTCTGCGTCGTCGGCCCAACTTTTGGCGGGCGCACCCTGAAAGGTGCCAAGCATCAAACACACGACCACACCAATGATCGCCCTGCGATTCATCATTGTTCTCTCCTGTTCCCACTTTGCTGCAAGTGACCAAAGCCCCAATTTCTACTTCTTCTCTAAATGCACGGCCCCGTCCCAATCGCCACTTGGCGGTGCCTTCCGGAATTTCCGGCACAGTTTAAGGTAGAATCGCGATGGCCCGTCATTTTCATCAATTTGCATCACGCTCCTGAAGTATTTTTCAGCCTTGTCCCAGCGCCCGCGCGCGAACCATTGCAGCCCGGATGCAAAGATCCGACCCGTCGAAACATTAGGCTCCTGCGGGAGCTCTTCCTCGGAAAGAATCTCTCGTACCTGGACCGGCCGCGATTTGCCTTTAAACACGAATTGTCCCACCTGCCGCGTCACATAGCCATTATCCGGAAAAAACGCCTCTTCGGACGTCAACATGCGGGTTCCCAGAAATTTGTTCAATCCTTCCAGGCGCGAGGCGGTGTTGACGATATCGCCCACGGGGCGGTATTCGAAATGGTCCAAGGCCCCAATATTGCCCAGCAGGATTTTGCCGGCGTGAATTCCGATGCGGGTGGGCAGCGGAAGATGGTCGGCTTCTGAATTGAACCGCCGCACCGATTCGGTGATCTGCATGGCGGCCCGGCAGGCCGCGGCTTTCAATTCGTTCCGGGGTTCCGGCGCCGTCCACATGGCCAGAACCGAATCGCCGACGACTTGCAGGACGATCCCGGCGTTGTCCTTGATGGGTTTGAAAACGGCCCCGTAATAAGCGTTCATCACCCGGGTCAGCGTTTCAGGGTCCATGGTTTCGGACAGGGTGGTATAGCTTTGCGCATCGGTAAACAGGCATACGCCGTACAGCACTTGTCCGCCGGTGCGCAAATTCTTGATATTGGCCGCCAACCGATCCACAACGTCATCGGGCAGGTAATAGCCAAAGGCTTCGCGGATGTTCCGGCGCTCTGCGTTGGCCCTGGCGTATTTGCAGATCAACCCGGCGACAAAGGCGACCGGTGTCTGCACCAGGATCGGAACCACCAGGGGATACCAAACGCCGCTCGATTTGAATTGGAGATAAGCCGCTCCAATGTAAATGCCATTGAGAACTAAAAGGCCGGTTGCGGATACCGGTGTGGAGAAATGGAAACCGATCAGAGCGCCTAAAATACCCCACCCGCAAAGAAGCGCATAGCAGGGCAGCCGCTCCAGAGGGTGGACGGCCTTGTCTTCCAGCAAATTGGCGAAGGCCGTGGCGGCGATCTCCACGCCGCTGATATCCAGCCCCGTTTTATCAGTGAAGGCGGTGTAAAAGCCGTCATTGGCTTTGTACCAGTCGCTTTCGGTCTGTCCCACGAAAACGGCCTTGCCTTTCCAGAAAGGCCGTGCGGTGTCTGACGCGCCGGCAGGCAGCGGGTCCAGGGCTTTGTGGTAAGAAACGGTTGTAATGGATCTCGGGGGGCCGTAAAGATTCAGGTAGCGGCTGTGGCCGGGTCTGTATGCGCCGATCAACGATTTGACCAGTTGCAACGTCCGTGCGGAAATATCGGAAGGCGGACGAATTTCCAGATCGGTCAGCATCTGCGATGCCAGGCCGGGCTTTCGTTTGAACTGAACAAACAGGGGAGCGATCGCCTCGACGATCCGGCGGATCGACAGCGGCCCCTGTTGCGCCGCAGGCAGCAAGGCGGCCCCTTCAGGATCGGCCTTTTGGACGAGTTGAACCAACGTGTCAAAAGCCTCCTCTGCAAACGCATGCAAAGCGACCACGGGAAGCGTGGGAATATCTCCGGAACTGGGACGGAACCGCCAGTACTGGCTCAATTCGACCGGCAATTTGGGCAGCGGAAAAGGTGCCTGGGCAGCGGCGGCATCTGCAAGCATGGGGATGGCGGAAACCAGCTTTTCGATATTCACCTGGGCGGTCGGGGCGCCGTTGAGATCGTTGACGGACAAGGTCCGCCTGTCGATGGTTTGCGACAAAATGACGTTGCCGGCGTTGCGTATCGCCGCCGCAAAGGCCCGATCGGCGGTGGGGTCCTGCACGTCGTAAAAAATCAGATCAAAACAGACCACCGCCGCCTGTTGGGCGCTTAGCTGCGCCAGCAGTCGGGCATGCAGGGTCCGGGGCCACTTGTGCGGTGCCGCGGGAAGATCGAGGGCGCGGGCGGATTCACGATCAATGGCCACGACCACCACATCATCCGGCGGTTTTTGGGGCCCACGCAGCAGGTACAGGACATGCAGACCCAGTTTTTCCTCTGCGGCCGAAAGATAAGGTAAGCGGCTGCTAACGATTCCGAGCAATCCAGTACCCATACAGATACAAAACAGCAGAACCGGCACACGATGTAACATGGGGCCTCCCCAATAAAACGTCCTGAAGGCCTGATTCGAACGCGATCAATGCCGAGCAAATGTGCCGCAACGGCATCAGTTTCTCTTGACAACGCGGTTCACAATGAACGATGGAACTTTTTTGCTAACGCGCGAGTTGTTGAATTAGGAGAAGAATTGAAACAGATTCAGATATTGTTAATATTTTATCACAAAATCCAAACACTATGTCAACACAAGAGCAGTTAAATTGGAAATGACCGAACGCTGAAAGATGGTGATCAGTGATCGGTGATCGGTTAGTGATCTTCGAGGGGGTTCATCTTTGCATCCCTAACTTGGCGTACCGATTAACGGATCACAAGCTCCTCACCAATCACTGGTCACCGATCACCGATTACCGATCACCGACCACCGAACGGCTTCATACGGGTTCATCAAGTCCCGCCTTCTCGCCTGCCAATAATATCTAGTTTTTCTAAGCATTATATATACAGTTTAACAGCCTTTACATTTGCACTCTTTCTGCCACAATTGTGCGTCACAATTTGAGTCATGATGGTTCGCGCAGCCATCCTTTTGACGCATCGTGAAATTCCCACGGCCACCCGCCTTGCGGATGGCGCGTTTTCCCGGCTCTAGGCGGAAATGACAATAGCTTTTGATTGATAATGCAGATCGGCTGAATTTGTTTCGGATGGAGATTCTAAAAATGATGAGAAATAAGCGGAAATTGTTTGCCTGTGCA
>JASFGJ010000546.1:0-3326 GCA_050123815.1 Desulfobacteraceae bacterium | reverse complement strand
ACGGGTTTCTCGATCTGATGGAGCAGCGGTCCGCCACTATCCTCGACGACCAGGACCGCCCCTGCGCGGCCATGATCGTCGATGCAACCCTGAAAATGGGAGTGCTGATCGACGACCTGCCGGGTAGGTAGACGTGTTACGAAATCTGTCAATTCCCCGGCCTTAAGGCCGGGATCTCATCGCGCAGGGATGAGTTTGAATGGCCTGGTTTAACCGTCACTGGATTTCTACGGCACCGATATCCGGGCTTGTACCCCGGGCATTCCCCAAAATATCATCGCTGGGCGCATGACCGGCGTCGGCCTGATCGACGGGACTGGAACTGCCCGGGGTTCCGTATTGCTGCACTAACCTGTCAAATGCTTCGCAAATGGAGACCGATCCGTCTTCGAAGATTTCATCGACCTGGTCCCACCGCGGTAAAACAAGGCCGGCCTGGCTGCCGAGATCGGCGTCGGCGATGACGGCATTGGTATCGTCCGATGGATTGACGGTTTCGCCGGCATCTTCGGGAATGGGGCTGGCGCCGTTCCAGTAAAGGTTGTTGTTCAGGGTATAATCAAGCACATCCCCGGCCGGGGTGTCGGAAAAATCGTTCGGACCGCCCGAGTTGGCCCCCATGGTGCCGCTGGGGTCGGACCAGATATTGTTGTACATATCGATATTGGTGTTGACAGGATTGGCCCCTTCGCAACTGAAGCGCATGGCAAAGGCCAAGGCGGGCAAATCGCCTGCAACGGTGTTGTTGTTGAAGGTAATGTTGCGGCCTCCCTTGACGCCAAAGGGAGCGCGCATCACATTGGCGCTGTTGCCCAGCATGAGGTTGTTTTCAATGGTGACCTCTTCGGCTTCATAATAGCTTTGTCCATCTTCCCCGATAAGCACAAAATTACTGCCGGTGGAACCTTCCCAATTGAGAAAGATATTGCGGCGGACAACGATATTGCGACTGCCCAAAAATCGGTCGTCCGATCCGTTGCTGTCCTTTATCACGATGTAGGAGCTTGTGTCGTTGCCGTTGGTCCGTCCGCTGCCGGCAAAATCGTTCATAAAAATGTTGTCCTGGACAATGATATCTTGCGCGCTGTTGATATCGATGTGCTCGTCGCTTCCCTGCTGGTTGTAGAAAAGATTGCGCTCCACCACCACATTGCTGATGCCGTGGTTGATCTTTAAAATGTCATTGTTGTAGCTGTCGTGCAAAATATTGTTGCGCACGGTGATGTTGGAGACAGCTCCCGTGCCGCCGGCATCGATGTGAAACACCAGGGCGCCGGCACCGGGACCGTCATGGGCGATATCAAAACCTTCAATGGTGATTCCCTGACAACCATTGGTGTGGGTATAGGCCGTGATCACGGTGCCGTTGTTCCGCAGGCGGGCCTTGTATAGCTCTTGGGAGCGAACGGTCACACCGTTTGGAAAAGAGCCCCGAATTCTCACGCGTCCGGAATACGTTCCGGGCCCCACCAGAATCACAGCGCCGTCCTGGGCCCGGTCCAGGGCGTAGGTGATGGTGGCGTATGGAGCGGTGGCCGAGCCGTCGTTGCCTGGATCGTCGCTGCCGCTGGTGGCCACATACAATACCGGCCCTGTCGGATTTTCGGGAATGCAGCCGGAAGGTGTTGACGGTTGGGGGTCGTTCGGATCGGGATCTTGTCCAGTGTTATCGTTTGCATTCGGGTCGGCTGTGCCGCTCCCGTCGCCTCCGCAAGCGATCAGCATTGTGCAAAGACATACGATCCAGATCAGCCTATGGAGGTGAAAGTTTGCTTTGGTTCGGCGCATCATCGATCCCCCCTGCTTCAGGTTCCAACAAACTATCCACAAACCATGACAATAAAAAATGGATTCCATTCGGAGTTGATGCCGGTACTTTTATGCAATTTATATGCCGCCCGTTTCAGGACATCCTTTCACACGAATAGCGTCCGGTTTGTAAGATGCTGTAAATATATTCTTTTTCTTATATGGCAGGCTGCCGGATGGATGGATGGGGGATTGGGTCGGGGCGTCTGTCTGTAATACAAAAATGCACTTGCATCCACAAACCGGCAAATATTTGCAACCCCAACTCAGACGCTTTACGCTATCAATGCCAAAATGCAGATCGCCGTTCTCCAGGGGCCGACAGGAAGGGAAGCTCGCCTGCGGAGAATAGGGGACATTCTATATAAGTTGTGAAAATCCCAGTGATTCGTCACCGGTTGAAAAGAGTCACAGCGCCGATGGATGCTTCTTGCCGACAGCACATTGTAAACAACGTCTCCCATCTGCCCCAATTTCCCGGCCAATTACCCATTTCTGAGAAATGTTCTGCATCATTTGTATTTTTTCTTAACCGCAGCAATTGAATAACGGCCTGTTATTATTACATACAGACGATCGCCCAAAGCCTTGCATGATTATTACCGCAGATAAACCGGGGCTAGCCTGGGCTGAATCCAAAAGTGAGATACAAAAAAAAGACCGAATTGCACACAGAGCCTTGGGGCCGTGGATCACCCGCGCTCTGCGATTCTGTTCAAGGATCTATCGATGAGAGTATCGCCTGTAAGTTTGGACGCTTGTGGGTACTGTACCTTTAAATCCCTGATCAATCCACCACGGCCGGCAGGGTCATCGGTATTGGTCGACATTGAGGGCGAACACACCCGCAAAACCAATTCCGCTGCACTTTTTTTCGGCACCATCGACCATCTGAATCGAACCGCCTATCAATCCAAAGACGAGATCATCACAGATCAGGCGTTTGTCAATTTATGGCTCCAGTATCCCAATCAAATTATAAAACAACGCGTTAACACGATCGTAAATCGTTCGGATTCCGACGATGAAAAAATGGAAAAGATACTAAAGTGGGTCGTCAACAACATTGCCTATACTACGGATGAAGAGCAATACGGGTACGACGAGTTGTGGGTTCCCCCTGTGATGGGATTTGAAATTCTCCCACCCATCTACATGGCGGTTTCCGGGTGAAAGACATTGACCTCTTTGAGATCCTCGCCCAGATAGGTCCGTTCGTTGGGGCCCAGGATCCCCAAAGAGAGGCAAATCATCGTCCACAGGTGCACCACCGAGTACCCGCCGCCGTAATGCTCGCTGAGCTCATGGATCTGGGCGTGGCAATTGTGGCAACCGGCAATGCAATAGGCGGCGCCCGTCTCTTTGATCTGTTGATCCTTGAGCCGGCCGTATTCAAGGCGTTGCTCCTTGAATCCGGACTGGAGGAAACCGCCGCCGCCGCCGCAGCAAAAATTGTTGGACCGATTGGGCTGCATGTCGATAAAATTTTCTTCCCCCACCACCGACTTGACCACAAA
>JASFGJ010000545.1:0-3333 GCA_050123815.1 Desulfobacteraceae bacterium | reverse complement strand
TGAACTTTCTGTTCACTGGTTGCCAGGGCCTGTTTAAGCGAGCTGATTTCACTGCGAAGCGCTGCGCTGTTGTCAGGGGGGCATGGGGTGGGTTCAGGCCGTTTTACCTGCTGCCCGGTCTGGCAAGCGACGGCAGCCCAACAAACGAAGCATAGAACGAGAAGACGCCGCCGGCACATCTCAAATGACACCCAGCGATTGAACATATATCCCCCTTTCATCGGTGTCACCGATTGACGATGCCCGATAGCTGTCCAATGCCCCGCATTCGAATAGGAATGCCTAGTACATTATGCGCTGGTTCAATCTTTTTCAATAGCCAGAATGCATTTAAACGTTAAACCGGTCTAGCCCGCACGAACATCAGTTGCGGCGTCTTGGCGGCCTGACCCGTGATGTCGGTTCAGCTTTCAATGGATCGTCCGGCCAATAGTGCTTTGGATATCGTCCCTTCAACTCTTTTTTGACGACGGTATAACCCGAACGCCAAAACCCGGCCAAATCCTGGGTTATTTGAACAGGCCTGCCGGCCGGGGAGAGAAGATGGATCAGCAGGTTCCGGCGGCCGCCGGCCACAGTGGGTGTTACGGTGAGGCCGAACATCTCCTGGAGTCGAACGGCCAGCACCGGGACCTTTTCCGAATAGTCGATAGGGATTCGCGATCCACTGGGGACTTGCAGGTGGGTGGGGGCCAGCTGATCCAGCCATCGATGCTGTTGGTACGAAAGCATGCCGTAAAGGGCAGCCTTGAGATCGAGGCGGGCCAAATCCTGCAGGCGATTCACACCCGCCAGATAAGGCGCCAGCCATTGTTCAAGGTGCAGATCCAGGCCTTGGTCCGAAGTATCGGGCCACGGGCCTGCATCCCGTTCAAGGCCCCTTAGAAACAGGACACGTTCCCGCCATCGCAGCAAGGCCTTGGTCCATGGCAGGCATCCAAGCCCGTTTTGCCGTATACCGGTGAGCATCGCCGCGAGAACTTTCCGGGCATCCGGAGAGGCCAATGCTTCGCTTTTCAATGTTATGGCATCCAATGTCGTTACCCGTTGCGCCGATACGGCCTTGCGCTCTTGGGCCCAACCAACAATCTGCTCCTGAGACACCTTTTCGGGGTATTGCTTTAAAAGCAAGTCAAGACTGTAGGCCGCTGCCCGGAATATGCGCGCTTGACGCTTTTTCCCGTCCAGATCGACGGCAATCAGATACGACTCGTTCGCCAGTGGATCGACTTCATCCAGTTGGGCGCCACGACCGCTGGCCAACAAAAACCGGCCCCGGCGGCCCTTACGGCGCTGCGCAATCCGATCCGGATAGGCCCAAGCCAGCAACTGCCCGATGGATTGAACCTCGGTCCCGGGAGAATTCGCATCTATCCGTTTCACCAGTGCATCGGCTGTGGCGATGGTTCGGCGCAGCGCAAACCGATCGATCGCAGCGTCGGACCTGATGGGCGGATCACCGCGACGAACCGTATGAAGCAGGTCCAGCCGTAGCTGCATGTCGGCATCCCATCGACCCGGTTCAAACCGCAGAATATCGCGCTCGATCAACAGGGCCGCCAAATCACACGCGAGCCCCACCGCTCCCCTATCGTCCGCCTCGCATATCATGCGAGCCAACCGCGGGTGCACGGGCAACATTGCCATTTTTCGGCCCTGGGGAGTGATACGAAATTGATCATCAAGCGCGCCGAGCGTTTGCAGCAGACAGCGCGCACCATCATAAGAGGCCCGGGATGGCGGATCCAGCCATCTAAGGCTTCCGGGATCATCAACCCCCCAGACAGCCAATTCCAGTGCGAGTGCAGCCAGATCGGCCTCGCAAATTTCAGGCCTGGAAACCATCGCCAACGCTGCATGTGCATGCCGGGACCACAACCGTAGGCATACGCCGGGCTCCAGACGGCCGGCACGGCCACGCCGCTGATCGGCAGACGCTTTGGAAACGGGTCTGGTCACCAGGCGGGTAAGACCGCTCCGCAGATCCATGCGTGGCAGCCGCTCCAGGCCGGTGTCAATTACGACACGAATTCCCTCAATGGTCAGGCTGGTTTCCGCAATCGAAGTCGCCAAAACGATTTTCCGTTTTCCGTTTTGGGGCGGTTTTATGGCACGTGCCTGCTCGCTGGCGGATAGATTGCCGAACAGCGGCGCCACAATCCATTGGGAACCAAGCGACGCTCGGGCCAGTTGCCGGGCCACATGACGAATCTCTGCTGCGCCGGGAAGAAACATCAGAATGTTGCCGCTTTCCTTGCCCACGATCTGCATCACGGTTCGGATCCAGAGTTCTGGAGAAGTTTCCGGCATGTGGGTACCGACATAGCGCGTTTCAACCGGAAAGGTGCGCCCTGGACAAGTAATCACGGGTGCCCGGCCCAGCAAACCGGCCACAGGGCCGGTGTCCAAAGTGGCCGACATCACCAGTAAACGCAGGGAATCGTTCAAAACACCTTGCATATCCAGACACAAGGCCAATCCAAGATCACCATCAAGATTGCGTTCATGGAATTCATCAAAGATGACCAAACCCACCGGATCCAGTGACGGATCGCTTTGAAGCATGCGTGTCAATACCCCTTCGGTCACCACTTCAATCCGGGTTTTTCTCCCGATCCGGCGGTCCATCCGCACCCGATACCCTACCGTATGCCCTACTTTTTCACCGAGCATCTCCGCCATGCGGATGGCTGCGGCGCGAGCGGCCAGACGGCGCGGCGCCAGGACGATGATCTTTCTTTGCTTGAGCCATGGCTCATCCAGAAGCGCCAATGGGACAACGGTGGTCTTGCCCGCCCCGGGCGGTGCCTCCAATACGGCGCAGGGATTGTCGGCAAGGACCTGCCTCACATCGTCGATGACCGAAGCAACTGGTAAGGCGTTTTGGAAATCATCAATTCTCATATTATCCTATCCAATAACCCGTCGGGCCAATTCAGTCCATGCAAATAACATATCGCTTAATATCAGCCGATGAAAAAGTCTATAGAAGCGGACTTGCCCTTGCGTAAGGCAGACCTTTATCAATTTATTATTGAATCGGTCCCCATCCGCCATTTGACATTTGGATTTTGGCATTTGGTATTTTTTCGGACGAATGACGGAGATGATTGGTTACCTATTTTGGAGACACGACACCAGGGAGCAGGACCACTGAAAAAAATCTTGTCTTCTATAGAAGAATAGTATAATGTACGAATAGATGAAATCTTCTATCTTTAATAAACAATATAATTTCAAACGATTACCTTACTAATGAAGAGATCCGGATATGCGTAAAATAGCCATTGCGATGGCCAAGGGGGGCGTTGGCAAAACAACAACAGCGGTCAA
>JASFGJ010000544.1:0-3334 GCA_050123815.1 Desulfobacteraceae bacterium | reverse complement strand
GAAGGACATGTCGCGGCGAGACGCCGCTCCCACAACGCCTATTAACGCGGAATTTGTTTCTTGCAACTGTTGGAAAAACCATAAGAATTGTAATGAATCGCATTCATCGAGAATTGCTGGCCATGGCAAAAATAGCTTCATGGTTTTTTAGCGCCGATGCATTCCCAATTATTTTGAGATAGGTTCATATCTTGTTGAAATTAAGATACAATGACAGGCCTGAGCGGCCTTGCGGCTTGCTTCGGTTGAAAGTTGCGCTTATTTTACAACAAATGGGCCCGTCTGACATGGGTTCTCTGCCATTATCCATTCATGCAACGCGCAAGGAGACGCCGATGGGTGACAATGTCCTGAGTCAACGACCATCCGCAAAGCGAGTGGCTTGGATTTTTCCTCGAAGGGGGAAAACCCAAGCGTGTGTCGGCACTTCCAACGATGCGGTTGCAGCCGGGGGCAAAGCCCCCGGTTTGAAAACAACCCATCGGGGACGAGCGAGCATCTGGGCCGCCGTGGCAGTGGCTTTGATGCTGTTGGCGGGTTGTGCGCATCATTATCCACTGCCCCAGGAGACGCAGCAATGGGCCTATCGGGTCGATACGCCGTTTGAATCGGGGCAGATGCGCTGGGCACCTGTTTTTATCGTTTATGGTCATGCCCAGGAATACAATCGGATTGGTAGACCGACCATCCGTATCACCGATGATGACCACGAACGCGTGTCCGTCGACCCCGATCATCCAAGCATCTACTACATGAAGCGAAACTTCACCACGACCAAGGCCACATATACCAATGAAATTTATCGTGTCCACTTTCCGCAAGTCCCTTACAGCTTCAGTCCGTTTAACCTGACCGCGGGAAAAAATGTTGGTGTTTTAGTGGTTGTGACACTGGACGGGCAAAAGCGACCAGTGCTGGTAACGTCCGTGGGCACTTGCGGATGTTATAAGGCGTTTGTTCCGACGCACTATTTGCCGACCGCCGCATTGCCCAGGGATTGGAACGGGCAGCGGCAGAAGGTCTATGGGGAGGATCTGCCCCGCATGCTTTCCCTGGAGGATTACAACCTGCCGCGCTTTGTTTTCCATTTGCGTCCTCAGGTCCATCGCGTAATGAACCTTGAGGTGTTGGATGACGCGCAACTTTCAAGCCGACGGTTTCGATCGGTTCCCATGCAAAGCTATCCTATGGAACTGCTGAACCGCATTCCGGTCGACGGTGATTATAAGAGCTTTTACCATCAGCAAGGGGTGTTAAAGGGGCATGTCAAAGGCTCGATCAAACCATTTGAATCATTGTTTATGAGTCTGATCAGTCTCGACTTCTTCGTCGGAATGGATAAGGCTTACGCCGACCCGGCGCAGACCGGGAATCCGTTCTACACCAGCTTGAAGCCATGGCGCAGAACGGATTCCAACATGTGGAATTTTGCCCGGTTTCTTAAGTATTGGGGTTGGCGTTTATGAGCCGTTATTTGGCTAACTTTGTGGCAATTTCGGCGATGTGGCGGCCTTGAAAGCGGGCGCCATCCAACTCGTTTTCACTGGGGGTGCGCTCGCCTGAAGTGCCGGCAATGGTTGAGGCACCGTAAGGGGATCCGCCGCTAATCTCATCCGTGCGTAGCTGACCCTGAAAGGCATAGGGTAGCCCAACAACCACAAAACCATGATGCAGCAGTGTTGTATGAAAGGAGAGGATGGTCGACTCCTGCCCGCCATGCTGTGTAGCCGTGCTGGTAAAGACGCCGCCGACTTTGCCGACCAGTGCGCCGGTCTGCCAAAGTTGCCCGGTGGCATCCAGAAATTGGCGCATTTGGCCGCACATATTGCCAAATCGCGTGGGAGTTCCGAAAATTACGGCATCCGCAGTGGCCAATTCATCAACAGTGGCCTCTGGAACATGCGCAAATGATTTCTGGGCCTCGACGGCCCCCATGTTCTGGAGGACGTCGCTCGGCAGCGTTTCCGGAACGCGCCGCAAGACGACCTCTGCGCCTTCCACCTGCCGGGCGCCTTCTGCAACAGCCTCTGCCATGGTGTGAACATGGCCGTATGTCGAGTAGTAAACAATCATTATTTTCATGGTGTACCATTCCTTTCGTTTCAATTATTTGGGTATGCATCGCTCGGCGTTTAAACCGATTTTTTTTAACAAGCGCACAAGCTCACTGCGTTCTTGAACCGTCAGCACATCGGCGACCCGTTCGAGGTTTTGCGCATGACGGTGATACGCCTGCTGGATGACGGCCTGGCCGGATTCGGTCAATTGCACCAAAAAGCAGCGGCCGTCGTTCGGATCCTTTTCACGGGTAACATATCCTTGGTTTTGCAAGCGGTTTACCGCAGCGGTCATTGAACCGCTGGTGAGCAAAACCTTTTCACCGATGGTATTGATCGGCAAAGGTCCTTTGTGCAGCAAAACTTCCATGATCGTAAAATCACTCAGCAGCAATCCGGTTTCAGAGATACTTGCCAGGTCGACGCGTTCAATCGCCTTGGCGGCTTTCCATAAAATCAGTCGTATGTGAGGTGCTGTTTGCATGAGTCAAATTAAAGCCGTTTATCTTGATGTCAAGATAAAAGCGGGTCAAAGGACCCCTTGTCCCGGACCGCAAATTCCGATAAAAAGAATGGATCGCAATTATTCAGATGAACCACAGAACCATGCTGAACACACGACGTATCAACACCGGCGTAACCAGTGGCCTGGAGTGGGTGTATGCCAGCGCCGCAAAAGCCCGAGGCATCGTGTTTGTCCCCCCGTTAATCGGCGGTCACGCACTTCAACAGCTGCGCGAATTGCGGCATCTGCTGTATCACCAATTCAGCCTTTTTTCATTTAATTACGCCGGTCACGGACACTCGGAGGGTAGCTTTTGCCTAAAAACGTCTCTAATAAATACACAGCATATGCTTAATCTTGCTTTGGACTATGGTGCGCGTTGGAAACTGCCCGTTTTTGGTGTTGCCTCCTGCTTTGCCGCAATGCCCCTGCTAAAAGCCGCCGCTGTCCGTGGTGAGCCGATGACCAGAATCGTACTGATCAATGCGGTCCCGTATTGGCGACTGGCAAGGGCCACCGGGCATTTCCTGCATTTTTGGCGGCGAAGCGATAGTTGGCGTCCAACCCGGCGTGGATTGGTAGAAGCGGTCCGGGCATACCGCGACAACCTGTTGCCGGGGCTGGTGCATCGCCGGAAGTCGTTTGGCGTTCTGGCGCGCGATCGCGTGCATTGGTCACGCGTATTGTGTGAACTCTTTTCTCAACGGATCGTGCCGAACGCCGCGGTTCGGTATACACCGGTTTTGTGCGCATATGGTCAAAGAGATCATCT
>JASFGJ010000543.1:0-3353 GCA_050123815.1 Desulfobacteraceae bacterium | reverse complement strand
TTCATCGGCTTGCAGCCGGTAAAAAACCCGCCTGAGTAATTTTCACGTCGTTAACATGCAAATGCTGAGTTGAGCTTGTTGAGGGAACGGTTGGCCCGTTGAGCCGGTTAGGCCGGTTGTAAGCAGGGGACATGAACCGGGACTGATAGTCGCCAAATACCACCCAGTGCCATTGCGTAAAACCAATATTAAAGATAGATCCTATAACCGGCAAACCGGCAAACCGGCAAACCGGCTCAACCGGCCAACAGGCCAAACTGAGTTTTAAATATCTTTGACAAGAACGTTGGCGGGTGAACGGTCGATCTCTTTTTGTATGGCTTCCATTGCGTGGGTGACGGCGCTGAATTCCGGCTGTTGGTGCGTCGGTATGGCCGGCCGGCCGACGCTGTCGAGGGCGTCGAGGACCGAGGCGATCCGGATGGTGTGAATGTCTTTCGCCGGCTGGTATGCCGGGACATCGGATCCTTCAACGGCGACGGCGGATATCAGCCCGCACTGGCGCAGATGGTCGATCATCTGCTCCACCAAGGTGTACGGCAGGGTCAGGTGTTGCGCTATTCGTTCGACTGTCGGGGGGGATGTCCCGTCACTGAACCGCTGAATGATCCAGCGCAGGATAGACAGGGCGCATCGTTTTTTATCTTCTTGACGGCTGTTACGGACATCGTGCCCTGTGGTCAGATTCCCCAGAAACTGGTGGGCGTGCGCAATCTGCGCACCAAGTAAAACCACCATCCAGCTCAACTGCAGCCAGATTAAAAAGAGCGGCAGGGCCGCAAAGCTGCCGTAAATGGCATTGTACCTGGCCACCACCACCTGTGCACTGATGTACATCCCCTGGGCCAGCTGAAACAAACTGCCGGCGATAATACCGGCGATCAAGGCCGAGCGCAGTCGCACCTGCGTGTTTGGCATCAACAGGTAGATCATGATAAAGAGCAGCCAGATCAGACCAAACGGCAATAGTTTGAGGGCCATCGTAATGATCGGCCCTGCAGCGTGGAGCATCGCCCATCGTTCAGTTGCAGCCAGAACCTGCGTTTTGATAAAGACGGTAACGCTGCTGGATACGATGACCAGCAAGGGGCTGATGATCAAGATGGTCAGATAATTTGTAAATTTGCGGATAAACGATCGCCCGCTGACGCTCCAGATCGTGTTGAGCGTGCTTTCGATGTGACCCAGGACTTTGATGCTCGACCAGAACAAGACCACGACGCCGATGCCGGCAATCAATCCACCCTGAGTGTTGTCCAGCAAGGTTCGAGCGAAATCGATGATCTTGGACAACACCTCCTCCTGTCCGGCGAAACGGATGTAGAGCTGCTTTTCCAATCGATCCTCCAACCCAAAACCTTTGGCGATGCCGAACGCCATGGCGGCAACCGGTACGACGGACAGAAGGCTGTAAAAGGTTAGCGCCGAAGCGTGCAAGACACAATTGTTGCGAACATAACCGCGCACCGCCTCCGCGAGGATTTGCATGGGCCTCAGGATCATCGCGGCGGACCTTGGCAGCGCATCCTTGTCATACCGAGAGATTCTGTTTTGCAGTAGATCGCTTATCCTGTCCATTATGACGCGAAATGTTGCCATGGGTTGCCCTCGTCACACACTTCTGTTTTTCATCCGATCGGGCAACTGCACGGCCACCACTTGACCGCGCACGCACTCCTTGCCCTTTGAACTGACAGACACCTCGACGATGACTTTGCGGCCTTTGATCTCTTTGACCCTGCCGCGAAGCTGCATGGGTACATCGATGGGTGTGGGACGCAGATAGTCGACATGCAGCGATGCGGTCACGAACCGGAAGTCGGTGTCGCTGTCCATTGAGAGTCCGGCGGCGCGATAGGCTGCGGCTGCCGCAGTGCCGGTACCATGACAATCAATCACCGAAGCGATCAGTCCACCGTAAACATATCCTTGAATGGCCGTGTGGTGCGCTTGCGGTGTGAAGGTGCAAACCGATTCCTCACCATCCCAATAGCTTTTGATCTGCAGCCCGTGGTCGTTGAGCCGGCCACACCCGTAGCACACGCTGTACTCGTCTTTGTAATAGTCCTGAAACGCTTCTTCCGTCATTCTACCTCCTATCAACACATGGCTACAGTTTTCGGATCGGCAGCACCAGTGTGAATTTTGTTCCTTTATCCAATTCACTTTCGACCCTGATGTGACCGGCATGGAATTCCACGATGCGCTTGGTAATGGCCAGACCCAGCCCACTGCCCTGCGGCCGTCCCCGGCCGGGTGTCGAAATTTGCTGGAACTGCTGAAATATAATCTGCTGATTTTCTACGCTTATGCCAATGCCGTTGTCTTCCACACTCAGCAGCAATCGGCCGTTCTGATGCGCCAGCATGATGTGGATATGGCCTTTTTCGGGTTTGCAGAACTTGACCGCATTGGAGATGAGATTGACCATGACCTGGATCAATTGATCCTGATCGCCTGTAATGGTGGGAACTGTCTCTGGAAGATCGACGGTCATGAGCAGCTGCTTGTCGTTAACCAACTGCCGGGTGGCGTCAACCGCATTCTGGACGACTTGTACGAGATCAAGGGGCTTGATCTGCCAATCCATGCGTCCTGATTCAATCTTTTGAAAATCGAGTACCTGATTGATCAGCCTGGAGAGCCGCAAGATTTCGTTGATCATGATTTCAAGAAAGTTTCCCTGCTCCTTTTTATCGGTGTCCGGATAGTCCCTCAGGATCTCGGCAATGGATTGAATCGATGTCAGCGGCGTCCGCAGTTCGTGCGTTACGGTCGAGATGAATTCGTCTTTGAGCCGATCGAGCTCTTTCAGTTGCTCGTTGGCCGCTTTTAGTTCGGCCGTCGCTTTTTCCAGTTCCCGGCTGTAAATGATCACCTGGCGGGTTTCATCGACGATATCCATGACTTCTTCGATGCCCAGGGATTCTTCTTTGACCACCGACGCCACCATGACTCTGGCGGAGGCGGAGCCGATGGCACCGGCCAATAATTTTTCAACGTGGGTAACAAATCCCGGATCGGCATTCATGGATTCGTCCCAGTTGATGTTCCGGCTCTGAGCGTAAGCCTCCATGGCTTCCACGGTGCGTTCTTTGCCGAGAAAACGCTCCAGCAATAATCTCAGGTCCGGTATCAGGGCGGTGCCGCGCCAGAGAACCGACTCCTCGGCCTCTTGTGAGAAATGGAAGACATCCACAAACATGGCGGCCTGGGAGTGCTCCAGGGCCGACTGTGTGCTGAACAGCGATACACCGGCGTAGATGCCGGTATTGAAAAGCAGGCTCCAGAAGGCGCCATGGGCGATGTTTCCCAGGCCGGTCATACCGAACAGCTGAAACGGATGCAGCCAG
>JASFGJ010000542.1:0-3358 GCA_050123815.1 Desulfobacteraceae bacterium | reverse complement strand
CATTTCGCTGGGGCTGGACGATATGAACATGTCCAAATTCACCCCTTTCCACGGTGCTCCGGTATGGAAGACCATCTTCGAGCAGGGAACCGTGGATGAAGATTGGCGAAAGATGAATTGCCTCAATTTCGTGTTTGTCCCCAAGGAGATCGGTTCCAAACGGATCCTGGACCAGCTTTATAACACCCACGTCAAACGCTTTTACTCCGATCCGCAATGGCGCAGGCGCTTCCGCGGCCGCCTGTGGCAGCATCGCAGGAGTCTGTGGCACCTGCTGCGTCACCTGCCCGACTTTCTCTCGGCCATGCGGACCTTCGAGCCCAGACGTTAAGATAATGTTTTTGGACTGCGTTATCGGTCGTCGCGGTATGACCAATACAGCTTCCTCCCTCTAGCCTTGCCAAAAACATTATCTTAACGTCTAGAACAGGGTAATGTTTTTGGACTGCGTTATCGGTCGTCGCGGTATGACCAATACAGCTTCCTCCCTCTAGCCTTGCCAAAAACATTATCTTAACGTCTAGAACAGGGTAATGTTTTTGGACTGCGTTATCGGTCGTCGCGGTATCGCAATACAGCTTCCTCCCTCTAGCCTTGCCAAAAACATTATCTTAACGTCTGGGCAGGAGCTGTTGATATTGGTTAATGTTGGACGTTCGATGTTCAACGTTCAATAACTTTATAGCGGGTTTCAGGAGGCGTTTGTACCTGATCCAACTTGTTGCCGTGGTAGTACGACGCGAAAATGGGAGCCCTGCCCCTTTTTGGAAGAGACATGAATGGTGCCCTGATGCTGGGTCACGATGTTGTGGGAGACAAAAAGCCCCAAACCGGTGCCGCGATGGCCTTTGGAAGAAAAAAAGAGGTCGAACAGGTTTTCCTGGACCTGCTTGTCCATGCCGATGCCGTTGTCAATGATATCGAATACGATAAACTCGCTGTCATTGTGCATACCGAATAGGATTTTGCTCTCTTTGTCGGCCGTATCGTCGCGGCATGCATCGGCGGCATTGTCCAGGATGTTCAGCAGGGCCGTTCGCATAACGGCGGCATCCAGTTCGATCTCACTAGCCCCCTCGTCGGGCTGGTAGTCAAACGCGATCGGCTTGCCTTTTAGCCGGCCTTCAAAGGTCACGGCAATATCGTCGGCGAATTTGCGGGCGTTGGTTTTCTCGATTTGAAGCTCTCTCTCCTTGGCAAAGTATAATATATCGAGAATCATGCGCCGGATACGCTCGGCGGTAAACTTGACGATATCGATGCCTTCGCGGGTTTTTTCGCAGTCCTCTTTCTGGAAGCCCGATTCCAACAGATAAAGGCCGCCGTCCAAATTGGTCAACAATCCTTTGATGCCATGAGAAATGGAGCTGACCCGCAAGCCCAGGGTCGCCAGATGATCCTGCAGATGGCGCAGTTCGGTGATATCGGTAGACATCTCGATAACCTGGCTGACCTGCCCGTCATCATCCAGGATCGGGGCCGTCGCGATAAACAGGTGGCATTGATCGCCGGTTTTTGCCGTCACCTGCATCTCGGATTGATGCGGCTTGCCATCTTCGAATGTCGCCTCCACCGGGCAGTCCGGACATGGCTCGCTGCGTTGCTTGTAGGCTTTGTAACAATGCAGCCCGATGTCGCCTTTGAAATCGGACGTAAAGCGCCGGTTGGCCGCCGTCAGCCGCAGGTCCCGATCCTGTACGGTAATGTAGCAAGGGCTTTGATCGAACAGATGCCGATAGCTCTGCTGTGATTTGTTCAGCCGGCTTTGCTTCTCCGCGACGAGCTTTTCCAGCTCGTCGGTATAATCTTTGATCTTACGCCGCATCGCGATGCGGTCCATGGCGCGTTTGAGCGCGATCTCCAGCGCATCATCATTGATCGGTTTGGTGACAAAGTCGGTTGCCTCCATCTTCAAACTTTTAATGGCCAACTCAATGTCGCCGTGACCGGTAATCATGATGACTTCGGTGTCGGGATTTTCCTGCTTGATGGTCGCGAGCAATTCGATGCCGTCCATGCCGGGCATCTTGATGTCGGTAAGCACGATGGAGGGGGCGTGGGCATGAAAAAGCTCCAGCGCCTGCTTGCCGTCGGCGGCGGCCAGCACGTTGTAACCAAGATCGGCCAGCGAAATGCTGAGCAGGCTTCGTATGCCCGGCTCGTCATCTACAAGCAGAAGGGTCTCTTGTGCCGTGGTATTTTGAATCGTGGGCATTGGGTTATTTTATACGAACTGCTGAATAATTCGCAACAAATTCCGGGGATCGGGCGGTTTTTCGACATAGGCGTCCGGCGCCGGCACCTTGTCGGCTGATTTCAAGGCGAGCATTTTCAGATAATGCTCGAAGGTGGATCGCGATACGGCGGAAAGGATGATTACCGGAATCTTTTCCAGTACGACGTCCGATTTGAGATCGCGATACATGATCGCGCCGCCCTGCTCGGGCATCATGACATCCAAAAGGATTAGATCCGGTGGACTCTGTCTTGCCTTTGCCATGCCGTCCGAACCGTTTTTGGCGATCACCGGACGATAGCCGCTCGTCTCCAACAGCGTTTTTAAGAAAAAGCGCATATCGAGTTCGTCTTCGACAACAAGCACTGTCTTTTGGGATTTATCGTCGGTCATGGCTCTACAATCAGTTTATTCTTCGAAACGGTTTGTTAACTATGCCAGTTTAAACTTTAAACTATCCCTTCAAATCACATAGCCTATAGAAAATCGCTGAACCTTATTTTGGGTTATTGATGCGCAAATTAAAATGATATCCGGCATTGCTCCGGCAGATTGTGAAAACTCAACTGCCAGCAGATGGTGTCGATCAGCTCGAACAGTGTAAACCCGGTTTCGAAATCAAAGGTGTCGATCTGATCGCCGAACACGCAATGCTTCAACCGTCCCAGACGCAGCGGCAGATCCAGCAGCTGTTCCAGCCAATAGGGCTTGATATCGCAGGATTCTTTTGCGTACCGGCCCTCCAGGTTGGCAAACAGCTGCACGCTTGGCTTGCCCGGATATCCGATCATTTCAACCGTACGCGTCAGCTCCAGGTGTTCGACAGCATCGCTACGGCAGCCGATTTTGGGGCACGTTTTATAGTTTGCAAGAAATGATGCGCTAAACGGGTTGAGCTTGGCCAGGTCGGAAAATCGATCTATCAATTGGAAAAAACTCCTGAGGGTGCATTCCGGCGCCAGATCAACCTGAAAGCCGAGATACGGCAACGGCTCATTGACCACCGGTTTTTCGCGATGCGCCAGGGATCCGTCAGGATTCAACGTGATGATGTTCATGTGCCTCCTCCACAGCCGGACCGTCAACGGCCCGCTCACTTTTAGGCTTTAAGATAATTAATTT
>JASFGJ010000541.1:0-3362 GCA_050123815.1 Desulfobacteraceae bacterium | reverse complement strand
AATGATGGATAGAGAGCCGGATGCTCGTATGGTTCAGGAGCCGCGCCACAACCCGTACATCTTCTGGAAAGAGGAAGAGGTTGAAGGCGGCTGGGATCGTAACGTGGAAGAATTCAGAAAAGACCATCTAAGATAAGGGGGGCAACCAATGGCATTTGTTTCTTCAGGATATAATCCCGACAAACCAATGGAGAACCGGATCACCGATATCGGTCCGAAAAAATACGATGAATTTTATCCGCCGGTCATCGCGGCCAACAAGGGCAAATGGCTCTATCACGAGTACCTGCAGCCCGGCGTGCTGGTCCATGTGGCCGAGTCCGGCGACGAAGTCTACACCGTTCGTGTGGGCGGCGCCCGCCTGATGTCGGTGACCCACATCCGCGAAATCTGCGAAATCGCCGACAAACATTGCGACGGCCACCTGCGCTTTACCACGCGCAACAACATCGAGTTCATGGTCGACGACAAAGCCAAAGTCCAGCCGCTGCTCGACGATCTGGAGAGCCGCAAGTTCGACGGCGGATCGTACAAGTTCCCCGTGGGCGGCACCGGCGCCGGTATCACCAACATCGTGCATACCCAGGGCTGGATTCACTGCCACACGCCGGCCACCGACGCTTCCGGTCCGGTCAAGGCGGTCATGGATGACCTGTTCGAAGAGTTCCAAGGCCACAACATGCCGGCCCACGTCCGCGTTTCTTTGGCGTGCTGCCTGAACATGTGCGGCGCCGTGCACTGCTCCGACATCGCCATCCTGGGCTACCATCGCAAACCGCCCATGCTGGACCACGAGTATCTGGACAAGATGTGTGAAATCCCGCTGGCCATCGCCGCCTGCCCCACCGCCGCCATCAAACCGGCCAAGGTCGAAGTCAAAGGCGAGAAGGTAAACTCCGTGGCCATTAAAAACGAGCGTTGCATGTTCTGCGGCAACTGCTACACCATGTGCCCCTCGCTGCCGCTTGCCGATACCGAAGGTGATGGTATCGTCATCATGGCCGGTGGTAAGGTTTCCAACCGCATCACTCCGCCCAAGTTCTCCAAGGTCGTTGTGGCCTTTCTGCCCAACGAAGCTCCGCGCTGGCCGTCAACCGTTAAAACCATCCGCAAGATCATCGAGGTCTATGCCGCCGAGGCCAACAAATACGAGCGTCTGGGTGAGTGGGCCGAGCGGATCGGCTGGGAACGTTTCTTTGAGAAAACCGAACTGCCGTTTACGCATCATCTGATCGACGACTTCCGTGATCCGGCTTACTACACCTGGCGTCAGACCACGCAGTTCAAGTTCTAGATAAACGATCGGAGGGCCGCTTGCGGCCCTCCGATATCACGAAAGGTAAAAGCCACATGGCACTCGAATACGAAGAATCAAAAGACAAAATCGTCGCGGCATTGACGAAAAAGCTGAAGACCAAATCGAAATTTTACTTCAACGATTTGGCCAAGATCCTCGAAGCCAAACCGCGCGAAGCAAAAAAAGTCGTCAACCGCATGGTGACCGATGGCTTACTGGAATACTGGTCCAGCGGCAGTACCTCCATGTACGGTCTGCCGGGAACCGGTAAACAGGCTAGCGCTGAGCACGAAGATTAATTGGTATGGCCGGTAGTTGTTAGATTTTAATATAGATCTTTGAATTTTACACATCAGAAGCGAAAAGATAATCCTATGCCTGGTATCGTCATTGCTGCACTGCGAGGCGGGTCGGGTAAGACCATCGCTTCTGTGGGAATTATTGCAGCTTTGTGCCAAAAAGGCATAAGGGTCGCACCGTTTAAAAAAGGTCCCGATTATATCGATGCCGGCTGGCTGGCTTTGGCCGCCGGCCGGCCTTGCTATAACCTGGACACCTTCCTGATCGACGCACAAACCATCACCCAATCGTTCGACCGCCACACCCGTGATGCGGATATTGCCGTGATCGAAGGCAACCGCGGGCTGTACGATTGCATCGACATCGGCGGCGAAACCAGCACTGCCGAGCTGGCCAAGCTGTTGGACCTGCCGCTGATCCTTTGCATCGACGGCACCAAAACCACCCGCACCATGGCGGCCGTGGTTTCCGGTTGCGCCCAATTCGATCCGGATCTGAAGCTTAAAGGGGTCGTGCTCAATTGGGTGGCCGGTCCACGCCATGAGCGCATCCTTCGAAACAGCATCGAACATCATTGCGGGATCCCGGTGCTGGGAGCCCTACCCAAACAGCGGCAGCAGCGCTTTCCCGAGCGCCATATGGGGCTGGTCCCCACCTTCGAGCACAAGTGGGCCCAGGAGGCAAAAACCTTTATACGGGATTTGGCGGACAAGTATCTCGATCTTAAGGCCATCGTCGAGGTGGCCCGCGGAACGCACCAATGGACGCCGCAGGATGAACAACCCCAGGTCTGCGCCGATATTCGATTCAATACAAAGGAGCGTTCCGCCATTGACCAGGACGCCGGAGCGGAGTTGGGAGAAACCGAAGCCGTTCAAAAAACAATGGTGACGGAGCAGCAAGTGCGCCGATCCTCCCGACCGCGTATCGGCATTCTCCGCGACTCCGCCTTTCAATTTTACTATCCTGAAAACCTGACGGCCCTCCAAACCGCCGGAGCCGAGCTGGTATTTACCAGCCCCTTGAGAGAGCCAGATCTGCCGCCGGTGGATGCCCTCTATATCGGCGGCGGTTTTCCTGAAACACACGCCCATCAATTGTCCCAAAACCGATCGTATGCGCAGCAGATCAAATCGTGCGCCGAGGCCGGAATGCCTATCTATGCCGAGTGCGGCGGCTTGATCTATTTGGGTGAATCCCTGGCGCTAATGGAGGGCACCTTTGCCATGACCGGCGTGCTGCCGATTGTTTTCGGTTTTTCCAAACGGCCCCAGGGGCATGGCTATACCATTGCCCAGGTGGACCGCGAAAATCCATTTTTTGAGATCGGAACCATTTTAAAAGGCCATGAATTTCACTATTCCACCGTGGAAGCGCCGGACACGCTTGCCGCAAAGATGACCTTTAAAATGAAACGCGGAAACGGAATCATAAAAAAACGAGATGGTTTCTGCCGTCGCAACGTTCTGGCGACGTACACCCATATTCACGCTCTGGGTACGCCGCAGTGGGCGCCGGCTCTAGTCCAAAAAGCTCAATCTTTTAGACGTTAAGAGAATGTTTTTGGACTGCGTTATCGGTCGTCGCAGTATAGCGAATACGGCTTCCTCCCTCTAGCCTTGCCAAAAACATTCTCTTAACGTCTAAAATGGGGTTGGTTTTTGGACTGCGTTATCGGTCGTCGCGGTATAGCCAATACGGCTTCCTCCCTCTATCCTTGCCAAAAACATTCTTTTAACGTCTAAAATGGGGTTGGTTTTTGGAC
>JASFGJ010000540.1:0-3374 GCA_050123815.1 Desulfobacteraceae bacterium | reverse complement strand
TTTTTGGGCGGCCATATTGCCCGGGTCGAGGATCAGCACACGGCGGTACTTTTCCGCGGCATTGTTTCCTTCAGGGCTGGCCAGACGCATGGCGGCCAGATCCCGTTCGGCCGCGGCCAGCATCTTGCGAATCTTTTCCTGTCGCAGATCAGCCGCCGGCATCTGAGCCTTCTGTGGCGGCGGAGCCGTAACTTGCTTTGGCGGCGGTGCCGGGATCCGGTCCTTGGGCTTTGTAATTTCGGCGGTTTTGGCGGCTTTTCTGTCTGAAGCCGCCCGTACGGAAAACCGCTGCTTTTCATCATTTGTGGCGGGCGGGGCGGGGGCCACAGCTATAGTAGGTTTCCGGCTTGCGAAGTAGACGCCGGCACCGGCAATAAAGATCAGCGCCAGTGCCAGCGTCAGCCACTTTAACCCACCGACTTTGGTTTCGGATGTCCGCCCTTTTGACGCAGCAAGGCGGGGCGGTTTTTCCCCCTCCTGAATCTTCTCGATATGGTCGATCAGTTCCGATCCCGTAGTGTAGCGGTCGGCGGGATTTTTCGCCATGAGGCGGTCGATGAGCGGCTGGTATTTTGACAGGGGCTCCGGCAATATAGGAATTGCTGCTTGCACGTGCTTCAAGGCGATACCAACCGGTGTTTCCGCATCGAAAGGCGCCTTGCCGGTCAACGACTCGAAAAAAACAACCCCCAGGCTATAGAGATCACTGCGGCCGTCGAGTCCTGATTTGCCTTGGGCCTGTTCCGGGCTCATGTATCGGGGGGTGCCGATGCTCATGCCGGTTATGGTCATCTGGGTCGTCGAGTCAACCGATTTGGCGATCCCGAAATCGGTGAGTACTGCGGTTCCGTCATCGCGAAACAGGATATTTTCAGGCTTGATGTCCCGATGGACAAAGCCTTGCCTGTGGGCATGGTCCAGTGCGGCAGCCACTTGTTTAATAACCTGCAGTGCCTGGTCGGTGGAGATACCCTCATGGATGCGCTGCTTCAGGTCGCCGCCGGAAACCAATTCCATTGCAATGTAGTTGTAAAGTCCGACGGCACCGATATCATGAATGGCCAGAATATTGGGATGGGTGAGGCTGGCAACGGTTTTGGCTTCCTTTTGAAATCGCTCGCTGAATGTTGTGTCCGCTAACAATGCCGGGGCCATCACTTTAAGTGCGACTGCCCGTTCCAGGGAGGTTTGCACGGCCTGGTAGACGGTGGCCATGCCGCCGTGACCGATTTCGCGTTCGATTTGATAACCTGGAATTTTCATTTTACTCTACACCAAAATTGATTATAAGGTGCATGCATTTGTCGCGACTTGATTTTAAGGCGGGGAGCTGTTAATGAAAACACCTTGTCTTTGCAGGCCAGTAGCTCCAATTGGTAGAGCACCGGACTCCAAATCCGGGTGTTGGGGGTTCGAATCCCTCCTGGCCTGCCATATCCGCATTCCGATCACTCATCCTCATTGAAGATCTTTTTCAACACCGCAGACAGGGCCGCCATGGTGAATGGTTTCTGAACGAAGCTCTCGGCTCCCGATTCGAGGATTTGGCGAGCCGGTCCATCCAGGGCGAAGCCGCTACAGACAATCACCTTTATCTCGGGCCGGACTTCGACAAGCTGCGGGTAGATATGACTGCCGTCCATGTCCGGCAATATGACGTCCAGCAAAACGAAATCGATCCGTCCCTCGTGGCGTTTAACGAGCTCAATCGCCTCTTTGCCGGTTCGAGCTTCCAGAACATGATAACCCAGTTTTTCGACAATTGCTCGATTGACTTCCATTACCAGGTGCTCGTCCTCAACGATCAGTGCCGTTCCGCTGCGCTGTATTTCGAAAGCCTCAACTTTTTCGACGGCGCTCGGTTTTGATTTGGTACCCTTTAGATAGATCGATACAGTGGTTCCATCACCGGCGACCGAATCGACATAGACAAACCCGCCGTGTTTTTTGACAATTCCATACACGGCAGCCATTCCAAGACCACGGCCCTGAAACTTGGTTGTGAAAAAGGGTTCGAAAATCCGCTCACGGGTCTGTTCGTCCATGCCCCTGCCGTTGTCGGTGATGCTCAGCAATACATAGTTGCCGGGCTTAAGGCCGGGGTTGTCCTCGCACGCTTTCTGACTGATTTTTGTATTGTTCAGACGCACGCTGATCAGCCCCTGGCCGTCCATGGCTTCCGAAGCATTTGACAGGATGGCGGCCAAGAGCATCTGCATCTGAGTCAGGTCCACATCGATAAGGTCCGTGTCCTTTTCGAGGTCGGTCCGAATTTCGACTTTGGGTGCGATGCTGTGCTTGACCAGGCGCAGTGTTTCTTTGACAAAGGAATGCGCCGCAATGGATTGGGTTTGGAATTTCCCGCCGCGGGCATACGCCAGCAATTGTCCGGTCAACTGCACCATTTTCTGTCCGGCCTGGCCGATGGGGTCGATGTAAAGGCCGATTCTTTCATTCTGCAGCTCTTCCATCTTTATCAGTTCAAGATTGCCCATGATGACGGCCAGTGCGTTGTTGAACTGATGCGCCACGCCACCGGCCAGCGTGGCAATGGCCTCCATCTTTTGGGCTTGCTGCAATCGGGCGGAGAGTCGGCTTTTTTCCAGATCGGATTGTTCGGATTCCGTACGGATGCGATCCTCCTCGAGGGAAATGGCATTGGCCAGTGCCGAGATATAATAGATCTCATTTTCATCGAACCGGCGCGTTTTCAAGTCGACAACCGCCAAGGATCCGACTACGATGTTATTGCATTGCACCGGATACCCCAGATAAGATTTTAGACCATAACGTTGTACCAATTTATCGCTCTTTTGATAGCGTGTTTTGGAAATATCGGGAATAGCGACCGGCTGGTTATCTCCTTTTATGGTGGCTTCGTAACAAATGCGGCCGTCGGGCGCTTCATTCATCTGGAAATTTTCAGGCAAGTTATGGCCGGAGCGGCATGTCAAAGCGCCGCTTTTGTTGTCCAAGCGGTTGTAGAGTGAGAAAGCGCTTTGAAGCACTTCATTTGTATGGCGTACAATGATATGGATGTTTTTGTGAGGGTCTGGGCCCAACAGGCAAAACAGGTCTCCAAGCTTTTTCAGTGCATCAATCGGTTTCAAGGAGTCGTATCCGGATATGGGTTGCTCGGTATATCTGCCAGGATCTTGGGATAAGGACGATTTCATTCGCCTTCCTTCCGTCAGATGGATCAAAATTATTGCGAAGTACAGAAACCGGTGCAATGCAATCGATAAAAGGTCCTGGCTGTATCGCGAACCCGGTAATTTGAGGTTTAGGTGTCGCGGTTGCCGACAGCCGGCTCCGATCCTGGTATCAACCTTGATTGTTGCCGAAGGCTACCGCACGACTTTGGCTAACCTTTT
>JASFGJ010000539.1:0-3377 GCA_050123815.1 Desulfobacteraceae bacterium | reverse complement strand
CAATTAATGATGATCTTTCAATACCAACGCCATGGCCTTTTCGATCCGGATTACCTGGAATCGACGGAACGCATCTATCAGATCCACAAGGAGCGATCCGTCAAGCTGTGGAGCAGAAGCGCAAAAAGATGACTAAAACCGCCAAATCCACAGAACCATCCATCGCACATCGCAACAAGCGCCGGCCGAGACGCCGGCGCCGCATCTTCATTCGTACCGCCATGATGGCCTGGTTTCTGGTGGTGTTTACCACACTGGTTTTTTTGGTGAGCACCGTTCCATCTCAGCGAAGACAATTGCTGGAGGAGATGCGCCAGCGGGCCAAGGTGGCTTATACCTCCACGGCTCAAGCGGCCATCGAGTCCATTGTGCTGGAAGACTACAGCGGTATAGTCGAACACTGCGTCAATATGGTGTCCCAGAACCCCGGGCTGAAATATGTGGTGCTCACCCGACAGGATGGTTTTTCCCTGGTCCACACCCCTGCCCTGTGGCGGCAGGATCGATTGGATGGTTTGTGGCGACCGCTCTCCAGTGAAGAAGATCTCTCCGGAAGGTTTGTGACCCATGACTTTTCGGATGGCCAAGCCTATCACCAAAGTTATCCCCTGTCCTATTCGGGCATTGAGTGGGGCTGGATTCATTTGGGTCTGTCACCGGAAAAATTCAACAAGGACTCACATGGTCTTTTTAGACAAACCTTTGCAACGGCCCTGCTGGCCGTGGTGGGGGGGTTGATCGTCTCCTTTGTCTACGCACGGCGTTTGAGCGTACCGATTCAGCGTTTGGACCGGTTTGCCCGGAAACTGGCCGACGGAGACCTGTCCCAGCGCATCGATATTCACACGGGGGATGAAGTGCAATCCCTGGCCGAATCCTTCAACCACATGGTGGAAAAGCTCAATCGATCCAACCGGGAGTTGGTCAAATCAGCCCGGCAGGCCGGAATGGCGGAAACGGCCGTGGATCTTCTGCATAATGTGGGCAATGTATTAAACAGCGTGGGGATAACCACTCAGGACCTCATGCGCAAGGTGCGTCGGTCCAAGATGGCATCCATGCAGCCGCTTATCGATTTAATGGAGGATCAGGGAGATAATTTACCGGATTTCATCGCCAACGATCCCCGGGGCCGTAATCTGCCGGCTTACCTGTCAGGATTGAGCGCCCATCTCCGGCAGGATCACCGGGCCATTGCCGCCGGTCTGAATGATCTTGAGCGTCATATTGTGCACCTACAGGATATCGTTCGCCTGCAGCAAAGCTACAGCCGCACCGTCGGGTTGACCGAAAGGGTCGATGTCGGCGAGGTCATCGAAGATGCGATCGCCCTGAACAGGGTCGCCGTCCGGCGGCATGGCATCCGGATTGAGAAAGATCTGGCGCCCACGCCCAAATTGTTGCTCGATCGCCATAAACTGTTGCAGATATTGACCAACCTGATCAGCAACGCCAAGCAGGCCCTGCATAACACAAATGTTGCCGGCAAGCGGATTCATATAAAAATGTACTGCCCTGAACCGAAGGTTTTCCGTATCGAGGTTTCAGACAACGGCCCGGGCATTGCCCGGGAGAACCTGACCCGTATCTTTCAGCACGGCTTTACGACCCGTTCTGACGGCCACGGGTTTGGTCTGCACAGCAGCGCCATTGCCGCTTTTGAAATGGATGGAACCTTGCAGGCCGAAAGCCCGGGACCGGGGCGCGGCGCGACGTTTACCATTGAACTTCCCGTTCGAACCGTGGAGAATGAACATGAGCTCGCATGATCTGAAGGCGTTGACCCCGCGCAGAATTATCGTCATCGATGACAATCCCGATATCCACAACGATTTTGCCACCATTTTGGCTGCCAAAGCCGATCTTTCACGCCTCGAATCGCTGGAAAACGAACTGTTTGGCTATGGCCAACCGCAATCGGTGTGGGAGGGCCCCTGCTATGATCTCGACTTCGCCTTCCAGGGGCGTCAAGGCGTTGAAAAAATCATTTCGGCTGCACACAAAGAGATCCCTTACCAGTTGGCATTTGTGGACATGCGTATGCCGCCGGGTTGGGATGGGCTTAAAACCATCAAAGAGATCTGGCGGGTCGATCCGCAAATTCAAGTGGTACTTTGCACCGCCTATTCGGACTACTCATATGAAGAGATCAACCTAACGTTGGGTGTGACCGAAAATTTGATAATACTGAAAAAGCCGTTTGATTCTTCGGAAGTGGCCCAAATGGCGTCCACCCTGACACAGAAATGGCTGCTGGCCCAAAAGGCGAGGATGAAGCACACCGAGTTGGAGCGGCTGGTGGCCCGGCGTACTCGAGAACTCGGTGACAGCAACCGCAAACTCAAAAAGGAGATGGCCGACCGCAAAGCAGTGGAAGCGCAACTGTTGCGGTCGCAGAAAATGGAAGCCATCGGTACCCTGGCGGCCGGGGTGGCCCACGACTTGAACAACATTCTTTCCGGTATCCTGGGGTATCCGGACTTGCTGTTAATGTAGATCCAGGAGGACGATCCCATGTACGGACCGCTTCTCGCCATTCGGAAATCGGGTCGGAAAGCGGCCGCCATTGTTCAGGATATGTTGACCATGGCGCGGCGTTTTGTGGCCATCAAAGAGCCGCTTGATTTATCTGCCGTGGTTAGAAACGTCCTCGACAGTCCGGAGTGTCGTGCTATTTGCGATTGCAATCCGCATATTCGCATTGAAACCTGTTATGCGTCCGATCGCTATCCGGTATTGGGATCAACGGTCCATTTGGAAAAAATGGTGACCAACTTGATCTCGAATGCCGCCGAGTCCATGGAAGAGGGCGGCAGCATCATGCTCGGGCTGACCCGGGAGCAATTAATTGAAACCCGCAAGGGATATCATCCGGTAAAGCCGGGCCGTTATGTCAAGTTAAGCGTCACCGATGAAGGTATGGGGATTTCCCAGGACGATCTGGAGCATATTTTCGAACCTTTTTTCACCAAAAAGAAAATGGGCCGCAGCGGCACCGGTCTTGGTATGACCGTGGTATGGGATACGGTGAACCACCACGACGGATATATCGACATCGACAGCAAACAGCGTCAGGGCACCACCATCACGATTTATCTGCCCGAGGCCGACCAGGATGTGCCCAAAGCCGAAAGTGATATCGTCAAAGAGGATTTGACCGGCCAAGGTCAACACATCCTGGTGGTCGACGACCTGGTCGAGCAGCGCGAAATTGCCACGGCCATATTTCAAAAGCTCGGGTATACGGTCGATGCCGTGCCGTCCGGAGAGTCGGCCCTGGCATACCTCGACGAGCAACCGGTGGATCTTCTGCTTCTGGATATGGTCATGGAACCCGGCCTCGACGGCCTGGACACCTTCAAACGCGTGCTGGCCAT
>JASFGJ010000538.1:0-3379 GCA_050123815.1 Desulfobacteraceae bacterium | reverse complement strand
AACGCCAACCTGGGTTTTTAAAGATGCCGGATACTGGAAGGTCCGGGGGCCTATCCATCTGACCAACGGCCGGGGTGCGGGAGTGTACATTGATGGCGGCCGTTTTCTTGAATTTGATCAGGTTGAAAGCAGCTATAACGGCAAACGGGCGGCAAGGGCCGGTCACGGTTTCTACATTTACTCGAGCTCTACCAACGATATTCTGTTTAATAACTGCGACAGCCATCACAACGCCAACCATCTCTGGAAAAGCGGTGAAGACCAACTGGTCAACCAGTATCAGCACGGCGACGGCTGGCGGATCTTTGATGGGACCAACATCAGGCTGGTCGGTTGCCGGGCATGGCACAATCTGGATGACGGGTACGATTTCACCCAGGCCGACAACAGCGTGGAAATGATCGAGTGCTGGGCCGCCTACTCCGGGGTCGATGATGCGCAGGGAAGCATTACCGGCACACCGAACAAGCCGATGTCCAGGTGGGAGGGGGACGGTATCAAGCTCGGATATGAAAATCATACTGGGCAACACCGCGCGATCCGGTGCTTGTCTTGGAACAACCATTGTCATGGCTGGACCGTGCGGGGAGGGCCCTACGAGATATACAATTCCGCCGCCTACAACAATGCGCAAGAGGCGTTTTCGGGGATTACTAACGAGTCCAACAAGCGGCGCAATACTTACGGGTTCCGCAACCGGTTGGGGGACGGTGGGGGTGCGGATGGATTTTCCGGTGTTTCAGTCTCCGAGGCTGACTTTATAAGCCTGGACGATGCGGGAATGCTTGGCCCCCGAACGGCAGACGGCGGACTGCCGGAACTCAATTTTCTGAAACCTTCTCAGGGAAGTATCCTCGTCGATGCCGGCGTGGATGTTGGTATCGCCTTTGAGGGCAGTGCACCTGATATTGGACCGTTTGAGTATACCAGCGCTTCCGGTGATGACAGCAGTGACGGCGGCGATAGCGCAAACGGCGCAAACGACAACGGCGGCAGCAGCGGCGGGTGTTTTATATGTGAAGTTTATTCGCTGTATATTACAGCCAGAATTCTGGCCTGTCCCCCGAGCGCGTTCAACAGATGGGGCAGGTCGGACTGGTAGTAGGCGCTGTCGCCGGGGCGCAGCTCGAACCGCTCATCCTCGATTTCCAGGCTCACCATGCCCTCCAACACATAGATAAACTCTTCGCCCGAGTGGGAAGATCGCTCCGTGTCGGTGATCTCTTTCAGGTCGACGATCAGCGGTTCCATATGGCGGCCTTTGACTTCCGGGGCCAGCCCCATATACGTATAGGCCTCCCGTTGACCCGATTGCGTCGTCGAGCGCGATATCACCTTGCGCTGATCCTGGCGGGTCACCGTATATTTCACGCGGCCTTCGCCGCTGATCAGCCGTTGCAGTGCACTGTCCAGCGCCTTGCTCAGCTTGATGACCGTACCCAGTTGAGGACAAAAGATGTTGGCTTCGATCTGTTCCAGCATCTGTTCATCGAAACCGGTCAGTTGGGACAGATCGGCGATGGAAAGACCTTTCTCGGTACGGACCTGTGCGATGCGGTCGCCGATTTGATCGCAGACCGCTTCGGGGGTTGGTTCGATCTCGCCGGTCAAGTCTTCAAAATAGTCCACGCTAATGGGCGGTTTTGCGTTTTCGTCAGGCATGGCTTTTCTCCTTATAAATCGAATCCGGATGATGCGGCTTCAGCGGATTATGCCCGCAGATGCTCCGGCAGTACCGCTTCATTGGCCCAATCGCTCGGCAGGTTCTGCCCCGCTTTTTCTCCGAGCTTCTCTTTGCGTTTGGCAAGCCCGGGACGCGCGAATTTTGGGTGGCCCTCCTTGAGGGTGCGCCCGTTGACGGCGGCTTCGGAGCGCAGGCGCTGTCCCACCGTCCGTTCCATCTGGCGTCCCAGCCATAGGATGCGGTCGACATCATACCCATGCGCGATACCCATTTCATCGATCTGCACCAGCAAGTCTTCCAGACAGGTCAGGCCGACAAAGCGCGGATCGTCATAATAGTATTCGCCGGTTCCCGGTACCGGGGTGTCGTCAAGGAAATTGGCGGGTTGTCCCCCCATGCCGCCGAGGGTGGCTTCAAAATAGGTGATGCCCGCCTGCAATGCCGCCAAAACCGAGGCCGACGCCACGCGTTTGGTTTCGTGAAAGTGGGCGATGTGCAGGCGCGTATCGGGAATTTCGTCAAGGATCATTGAAAAATAGCGATAGACATCGGGTGCCGATGCGCTGCCGTCATGGTCGGCATGTTCGATGTCGTCCGCGCCGATTTCAAGCCACCGTTTGGTAAATTCAACAGCATCTTCGAGGCGGGTGGCGCCGCCGATGGGGCTGCCCCAGATGGTGCTGACCGTCCCGCACATTTTAATGCCGGCATCATGGCATTTTTTAATGCAGCGCTCGGCTTCCTCCCAATAGTCTGGCAGTGTGGTTCCGGAATTCGCAAAATGATGTTCTTCTTCCGTGGATACCATCATCAAGACGCGGTCCGGGCCCGCACCCTCTTGTTTGAGCCGGATGGCGCGATCGACTGCCGATTCCCGGATGGTGATGGCGGTCAGCTCGATGTCGTCGTAATTGATCCCTTTGCGGGCGCAGCGCTGTTTGAAGCGATCGTCGCGCAGTTGTTTGAACAGCTCTTCGGCATCGCTGAACTGGGGCATCAGATAGGGATTGCCCAGGTTGGTGACTTCGATGTTCCGGCAGCCGGCGAAAATGAGTTCCTGCAGATAAAAGAGTTTGGCACGGGTGGAGATAAACTTCTCCAGGTGCTGGAACCCGTCCCGGATGGTAATGTCGCCGATGGTGACCTTTTTCGGCATTCTGGGAAATATCTTCCAGTAATCGTATTCTGTCATGATTCGTCCTTTCGTTTTTTATCGTCCTTTATATACGGGTTTGCGTTTTTCTTTAAACGCCGCCAGACCCTCCAGGCGGTCTTCCGTGGGAATACAGACCCAGTAGGCCTTGGACTCGATGGTCAGGCTGGTCCGCAGATCCGCTTCGATGCCGTCGTCGATGGCGGTTTTGGCCTGGGCAATGGCAATCGGGCCGGCCTGCGCGATGGTGGCCGCCATTTTTTTGCATTCAGCCATGAGCTGATCGGCGGGATAGACATGGTTGACCAATCCGATCTCACGGGCCTCGGCCGCTGAAATTCGGCGGCCGGTGAAAATCAGTTCTTTGGCTTTGCCCCTGCCCACGATGCGCGGCAGGCGCTGCGTTCCCCCCGCACCGGGAATGATGGCCAGTTGGGTTTCGGGAAACCCCACCAGGGCGGAATCAGCAGCCAGCCGGATGTCGGCCGCCAAGGCCAGTTCCAGTCCTCCCCCAAAAGCGACACCGTTGATGGCGGCGATCA